>JAOUNV010000016.1 GCA_029880775.1 Nitrospinota bacterium
GACCGGCCCCCTATCCCGCAGTCTGCGGTGCGGGAGGCCGAAGAGGCGGTTAAGTATATCGATGATTCGCAATTGCGCTCTACCTTCAAAAGGATTATTCTGAAGGATGTTAGCTTGAAATACCACTTAAACGACAAAAAGAAGAAACCTTGAGAAGCGCATATAAAGTTATCTTATCCGCGGTTATTGTCGCTGTGTCCCTTCATTCCTCCATGGCCGCCGCCTTTCCTGGTAAAAAAAAGAAACCGGCCCCGATCATCAAAAAAGAGGCGCCGCCAACGCCCAGTGATGGAGTGGACCGCTCCGGCGCATATGATATGTTCCTGCAGGCCGTGCTCAACGAGCGGGCGGGCGATTACCCAGCCGCCATAAAGCTGTACCGGAAGGCCGCCAGATCGGATAACACCTCCTCCCAGGCCCTGCGTCGCGCAGCCGGGCTCTATTTAATAGTCGGCGATATAAAATCGGCGCTGAAAACCGCTAAAAAATGCGTGAAGATAAACCCTGAGTCGACGGAGTGCCTGGATATTCTGGCGGGAATCAACACAAGCCTGGACAAAACCGGAAACGCCGTAAAATATCTCCAGGAGAAAATCAGAATATCCCCGGAGGATATAAGCTCCATAGTGGCGCTGGCTGTGGTCTACCTTAAGGCGGATTCGCCTATAAAGGCGATTGAGATTCTGGAAAAGGCCCCTCCTTCGTCAAGCCACCGGTTTGTGTATGACAAATACTTTCTGGGCCGCTCATATATCGCCAATGGTGACTATGAAAAAGCCGTCGAAAAGTTCGAACTGCTGTTCACCAGTCGCCCCGACCTCTCCATAGCTTTCGAGAATCTGGGCTGGACATACAGGATGGTGGGGCAGTGGGACGAGGCCATCGACCTGTACCAAAAATATCTGGCCATTAATTCCACCGACCTGAATATTCAGGTGGCGCTGGAAAGAGCGCTTTCCGAGCAGGAGAGCGGCAAGCCGGTGGCCCAGCTGCGCGACACCATATTGAGAGACCTGCCGGAAGAGATCAATTACCGGTTCTTTCTGGGTATGACCAAATGGCAGCAAGGAGAGATGACGCGGAACATGAGCCTGATCCAGGAGGCGCTGGCCCAGTTCCAGCTGGTGCGGGCCGCGGAGCCTGACAACCAGACGGTGATCTCGTATATCGCGTCAATCTTCGAGAGCCTCAACCTTTTGAACGAGGCGGTGAGCGCCTGGAAGCAGATTCGAGCCTCCACCGACAACGAGAAGAAAAGCATCAACCTGAAGATAGCGGACCTGTATGACCGGCTGGGCAAATATGACATGAGCCTCAAACACGCCCAGATCGCGGGAAAGCTTGACCCGAACGACCCTGAGTTGAAGTTTCTGGCCGGGTTCATGCACGGAAAGCTGAAACAATACGCCAATTCCATAAACATGTTCAAGGCCGCCCTGGATATGAACCCGAACAACCCCAAATACTATTTCCACCTGGGGGTGACGTATGAAAAAATCAAGAAGTATGACCTGTGCATAGAGGCGATGAAAAAGGTGATCGCCCTCAATCCGAACCATTCCAACGCTCTCAACTACCTGGGTTATATCTACGCCGAACAGGACATCAACCTCGACGAGGCGGAAAAGTACCTTCTGCTGGCCCTGGAGCTGGAGCCGGACAACGGATATTTCATCGACTCGCTGGGATGGGTGTATTACAAAAAGAAAATGTTTAACGAAGCGCTGGATCAGCTTCTGACCGCCGTGCGAAATATCACGCCAGACCCAACGGTGCTGGAGCATCTGGGGGACGTATACTACGCCCTCGACAGAGTGGAGGAAGCGGCCCAGACCTATCAACGCTCCCTGGACGCCAAAGTGTACGACGACCGAATCCTCGATCGTGACGTCACCCGCAAAAAGCTCGACTCCTCAAACAAGCTTCTCAAGAAAAAATCCAAGAACTAGTCCCGATGCCCCGCCTCGGCCTTGCCATCCTTTCGCTTTTCTCGGCGCTGGGGCTCTTCTCCTGCGTCACATTCGAGTTTCCCCCTCACGTAGCCACCGGGGATCTGGCCTCCATGGCCCGGCCAGGATATCCCACCTTCCGTGGGTTAGGCGAGCTGACCATGGAAAGCCTCCGTGGAAAATTTACCGGCGCCATCTTGCTGGCCCTGGATGGCGAGCAGTTCCGGGTGGAGATATCAGACAGGACCGGGCGGACTGTGCGGACCTGGGCATGGAACGGAACCAGGCTTATGCGGCTGAATCTTTCCACCGGCGCCAAGGAGTGGGTGGACGAAGGGTTCCTGAACAAAGCGCCGATGTCCCTTGGCCGAACCATGGTGACCGGGGCGCCACCCGGCTACACAATGGTCACCTCCACAAAGGTGTCCGGAAGGATGAAGGTTGCGTGGGTGGCGGGCCCAGACATGGGGCTTTTTTACCAGGACAACCGATTGGCGAAAGTGGAAGGGGTGGGCGCCCTCTCCTGGGAGTTGGTCCTGGGACCTTTCAAAAAAGGACCGATGGCGCCTTACGTGGAATCCGCCGCCCTTTCCGCCGTAGGGACCAGCCTCTCGATCAGATGGATCCGGGTGGAGCAGGGAGTGAGGTTTGCTCCTGGATTTTTCATGTTTGAAGAAGACATTCTGGGTCCAGAGCAGTGGTAACCGGTCCCGCGAATCAGATATCCACCACCAGCCCGTCCCAGGCCAGGCTCACTCCCTCCGGCAAGTCGGCCGAACCATCCTTGTGGGTCTTGCTATGGTTCAAGTGGGTGAGGTAAGTCGTCGTCGGCTTTATCCGCTCCACTGCCTCCAGGGCCTTTTCCATGGTGAAATGGGTGGCGTGGCGCTCCAGCCACAGCGCCCCCAGGGCCAGGGTGTCCAGCCCCTCCAAAAGCTTGAACGATTCCTCCGGAATGAACGAGCAATCTGTGATGTAGGCGGTGTTGCGCACACGATAGCCAAATGCGTCTATGCTTCCATGTTTGACCGGGATCGGGATCACCCCCACTGCCCCCAGGGAGAAAGGGCCGTCCACCGCGTGAAGGTCCAGCCTGGGTTTGGCCGCCCCCTCGGCGGGCTTTCCGTCGAAGATATACCCGTGCAGTTGCCGAATCCGCTCCAGGCTTTTCTGGTTTCCATAACAGGGGATCTGCCCTCCCTGAAAATAATTAAACGCCCGCAGATCGTCCACGCCGTGGATATGGTCGGCATGGTGGTGCGTATACAGCACCGCATCCACCCCGCCGATCTTCGCGCGCAGAGCCTGGGTCCGAAGATCGGTGGTTGTGTCGATGAGCAGGCTCATGCCCCCTGCTTTTATCCACACAGAGGAGCGAAGCCTCTGGTCCTTTGGATCGGTGGAGCGGCACACACCACACCCGCATCCCAGCACCGGCACGCCGGTGGAAGTGCCTGTCCCTAAAAAAGTAATGGTTCCCATGGCTGTCTGACATTATTATATCCTTTCATGAACCTTGGCGCTGTCCGGGGTTATAATAGATGTATGTTTTAAAGCCCGGGCGGCGGCGTCCGGGTCAATTCTTATAAAGGGGACATGGTCATGAGCGAAATAATCGGGGTCATAGGCAGGCAGATTTTCGATTCCAGAGGCAATCCTACGGTGGAAGTGGACATTGTCCTCTCCAGCGGGGCCTTCGGTCGGGCCGCTGTCCCATCCGGCGCCTCCACCGGAACCCGAGAGGCTGTCGAGCTTCGGGATGATACCAAGGCCCGCTACATGGGCAAAGGAGTCTCCAAGGCAGTGGCCAATATCAACGGCCCCATCGCAAAGAAAATCATTGGGATGTCCGCCACCGATCAGAAAGAGATAGATTCGAAGCTGTTGGCCCTGGACGGCACGGCAAACAAAGGGAAGCTGGGCGCTAACGCCATGTTGGGAGTCTCCCTGGCGGTGGCGCGGGCCGCTGCGGAGGACGCCGGGTTGCCGCTGTACCAGTATATCGGTGGAGTGAACGCCAAGCTGTTGCCCACCCCCATGATGAATATAATCAACGGCGGCGCCCATGCCGACAACAACGTCGACTTCCAGGAATTCATGATCATGCCGGTGGGGGCCAAGTCATTCACCGAAGCGTTGCGGATGGGCTCTGAAATATTCCACAACCTAAAAGCGGTGCTCAAGAAAAAAGGGCTGAACACAGCCGTGGGTGACGAAGGGGGGTTTGCGCCAAACCTGAAAAGCAACTCCGAGGCGGTGGATGTGATCCTGGAGGCGGTGAACAAGGCAGGCTACAAGCCAGGCCGCGACATCCTGCTGGCCCTGGACTCGGCCGCTTCCGAGTTCTACAAAAACGGCAAGTATGTGATGGAGGCGGAAGCGCAGCCGAAAAAATCGAGCGACGACATGATAAAGTTCTACGAAAGTCTTGTGCGCCAATACCCGATTATCTCCATCGAAGATGGCCTGGACGAGAGCGACTGGAAAGGATGGGAGGCGATGACCACCGCGATGGGCTCGAAGGTTCAGCTGGTGGGGGACGATCTTTTTGTCACCAACACCAAAATCCTGAACAAAGGAATAAAGATGGGCGTGGCCAACTCCATCCTGATCAAGGTGAACCAGATCGGCACCTTGACAGAGACCCTGGACGCCGTGGAGATGGCCAAGACCGCCGGATACACCTGCGTAATAAGCCACCGCTCTGGCGAAACAGAGGACTCCACCATCGCCGATATCGCCGTGGCGATCAACGCCGGGCAGATCAAGACCGGCTCCATGAGCAGAACTGACCGGATCGCCAAATACAATCAGCTTTTGCGGATAGAAGAAGAGCTGGGCTCGGAGGCCAGGTACCACGGAAAGAGCGTTTTCTATAGCATAAACCGCTGATTTGGTGGATAATACTACTTCATGAAGAGCAATAGGGGAAGTGCGGCTCTCGGCATGTCCATACTGTTTTTTGGCATTATGGCCTCCGCCGCATATTACAAGGACAACGGCCTGTATGATGTGGGACGCCTGCACCAGGAGATAGGCGCTATCCAACAGCAGAGGCTGCGCCTGTCCCAGGAGAACGCTCGAATACATGACGAGCTGGACAACCTCAAATTCGGCGAATTTATTGTGGAGTCGATCGCCCGCGAGGAGCTGGGCCTGGTGAGGCCGAACGAGGTGGTCTATGAATTCATCGACGCAAAGACTCTTGCCGACCCCTTGGGGCATAACGACTGACGATCTCGACCATGCCCGGCATGTCTCCCCCTCCACAGGGCCAGGGGCCGGGCTGCTTTTTCCCGATAGCGTGGATATACATTACCCCTTCCAGATTTTACACGCCGGGAGTATCATGGATTCAATAATGTAAGGCAAAAGGCAATGACACGCCAGGTTCAAACATTTCTTCTTTCAATGGCCTTTATTGCGGCCATCCACCCACCTGCCCAGGCGGCCGACTATGAAGAAGCCATGGACGCCGTAAGGCATGGAAATCTGAAGGGAGGCTATCAGATACTGATTCCTCTGGCCCAGGCTGGAGACGCCAGAGCCCAAAATGGCCTGGGAGTTATGTTACAGAACGGGTATAACGGCTCCGTGGACATGGAGAAGGCCATCATGTGGTTTTATATGGCCGCGGATAGTGACCTGCCCGAGGCGCAATATAACCTGGGATTGATATACGCCAAGGGGGAGGGGGTGAGCCAGGATTACCAAGAGGCGGCAAAGTGGTATGAAAAGGCAGCGAACCATGGAATCTATCAAGCCCAGTTCAAGCTTGCCACCATCCTGCTGGAGGGGCGCAATGGCCGGGCCGACCATGAGGGCGCGGCCACTTGGTATCGAAAAGCGGCGGACCGGGGCATGTTAAAGGCGATGACCGCCCTGGCTAGCATGTATCAGAAGGGTCAGGGGCTCCCAATGGATCTTTCCGAAGCTGTCAAATGGTTGAGGAAAGCCGCGCAAAAAGGGGAAATCATGGCCCAGTACAAGCTGGGGCAGGCATATGCCGCTGGTCGTGGGGTGAAAGTAAATCATGGGAAGGCGTTCAAATGGCATATTGCGGCAGCGACACAGGGGTATCACCTTGCGCAGCTCTCCGTCGGCAACATGTTCTTCGAAGGACGGGGCGCGCGCCGCGACATTAACCTGGCGAAGCGATGGTGGAAACGCGCGGCGAACCAGGGAAACCCCGATGCGCAGCTTCTGCTGGAGAAGCTGAAACAAAACGAAGATATGTAGCGCGTCGGGTATGGCGGCGGATCTATTTTTTCGATTTACCGACGGGCTTGGCTGAAGCTTTATTCGAAGCCTGGGTCTTCGCTCTGGCCTTCTTTTTAGCCTGGCGCTTTTGTTTCTCCATGTCCATATACTCCTGCAGCTCGGTGGGGTCGTGGAACATCACGTCGGCGATCTCCCCATGGAATTCACAGCCGGGGGGGTTATGGTCTCTGCACACCTGGGGCCTTGTTTCATATATGCCACAGCGGTTGTCCTCCCCCAGATAGCGGCACTTCCCGGTGGACATCTTGTACCACCGCTTGTTGCGGATGAACACAAGGGTGTTCACAAAGTAGAGCTCCCACTTCAGGTTCTCCACTTCCTGCGCGGTGGTGGGGCGGATGATGCCCTCCTCCAGTCCATTGCAGCACATGGCCGGGCACCCTTGGCAGCCATCATTCCCCAGCGGCGTAGATTCCATATTTCAACTCCCACAGGTCAGGTGATAAAAAAGCGTCAGCGCAAGATTGTAACCTATCGGGCGGCGACTTGCCACGTAGCGGGAAATCTCCGCGCGGTACACACCAAAAGTTCATGCTATACTTGGCCCCATGATTTTCGCTCGATTCCAATCTCCTTTTGCCAGATTTTTTTTCGCCGCGGCGTACATATTCCTGGCCCTTGCCGCCATTACTGTGTCCAGAGGCGTCATCGAGAAGAGCCGCCAGAAGGTATTCTACCAAGTGGATCTGGATTGGCACGGCCAGGGATTCTGGAAAGGGCGCAAGGCGGTGGAGCTATCCTCCCCCAAAGACATGCTGCCAGTGCAGCTGCCAGGCCCGGCGGATGGATGGGCTGGTGGTGATAACAAGGAAATACGCATAAAGGCGCCCTTCCAATACACGACGGAGTTCACAGTAAGGTTCCTGGAAAGCCACGAGGCCGCGCCCCCCTTCATAGAGGTGTGGGCCGATGACACAAAGGTGGCCGAATTCCAGGTGGAAAAGGGAACCGGGTATCCGAGGATCCATTGGCCCAGGGAGGGGAAAACCTCCAAGACCAGCTTCATCATACAGTCCGGGAGCCTTAAAAAGGGAACGGTCATCACATTCCGTAGTGTGGCCGGCTCCTGGGCGGCTCTGCACACCATATCGGCGGCGGCCATGCCGGAGCGGTGGGAGCGTCTGGCGGCGTATGGATGCGGCGCCCTGGTCGCCTTGATGACTCTGCTGTGGATCGCGCTCAAGATCACCCAAAGCGCGCTGAAGCCACGGCAAATGGTTTTCGCCCTCATCCTTGTAGCAATCGGGGTTCTTTTTGGTCTGGTGGCCGGGGAAGTGACTTTCCGCGCGCTGGACGTTTTGCCCAAGCCGATGCGCACCCAGCCTGTACGGGATTTCAAGCTCTCCAGCAACCCGGTGATCCTGTATGAGTACCGCCCTGGAATCAAACAGGGGGAGGTGACACCGGAAGGGCTGGAGAACAAGGTATCGACCAACAGCGCCGGATTCCGCGATCTGGAAAGATTGACCGAAAAACCTGAAGGGACCTATCGGATAATCGTGATCGGTGATTCCACCGCCGCGGGCAGCGGAGTGAAACTAGGGGAGGCGTTGTTCAACCGCATCCTGGAAAAGCAGCTAAACGCCGCCGGGGAGTCGCCGCGTTATGAAGTGATCAACATGGGGGTGCATGGATACCAGACCCTGCAGGAGGTGGAAACCTTAAGGGCCAGGGGGCTTGGCTACCGCCCGGACCTTGTCATCACGTTGTTTTGCCACAACGATTTCCAGCTGAACGTGGATGGAAACACATACTACAACCTGCTGGCCAGCAATCCCGATTTCAAGTTCAAGAGCAGGGAGCCAGGAATGCGCGACTGGTTTTTGGCCCATTCCCGTCTGGCGTTTGTGGTGTATCACCGGCTGATGGCGCTGATCCAGCCCCCCACCAGCTTTGACGAGATCGTGAGCGAGTATAGGGAAAAATACATCCACGGCAAAAGTACGGTGGAAGTGGGAATGGAGTCCTTCTCCCGCATGGCAGAGGAAAACGGCTTCACCGCCATCATGGCCATCCTGCCGGTGTTCGACCGCCCCTTCGACAAATATCGCCACGGATACCAACACGACCGGGTGAGGGAGATCGTGGAGAAGTTCGATAATATAGAGCTATTGGACCTGAAGGAAGGCTTTGCCCGGATCGACAACGACGCATCGAAATTCACCACCGACGGACTGCATATGAACGAAACGGGCCATGCGGCCCTGGCGGATATACTGCGCAAGTGGATGACGGAGCGGCAGGCAAAGAACCCATAAGCAGGCATGGCTCCGCAGCGTGTGATGGAAAAGGGGCACGCGGCCCTGGCGGATATACTGCGCAAGTGGATGGGGGAGCGATAGGGCGCAGGCAAGTAAAGGCGCTGGCGCCCTAGTTCAGCGGATCCTGCTGGTCGTACACTACCTGGTAAGAGATAGGCCGAGTCGAACTGTTCTCCGTGGTGGGGAGCAAAAGCTGCTGGCGCACACGGGTCCATTGCAGGTCCGGTTTCAAGTCTCTCATTTTCCCATCGGCGGGGGGCTTGGAATGCTCCGTGTGGACATACACCACCTGGAACACCGCCACACCAAACTCCTTCGTCCTGTGGATCAGGAACTTCTTTGCGAAGTCAGGATTCCCCTTGGGGTGTTTTTCGATCTGTTCGATGGCGGCGTTGCCCAGCCGGATAAGCAGATGCTTGCTGATCCCATCCTCGCTGATCTTGGTCAGGGTCCTGCTCTCTGAGGAGGAGACATACACCGTGCTCAGGTAGCCGGAGTTACGCAAAAACTGGGACGCCAGCATAGCCGCCGTCCTGCGGCCAGAGGCGCTGTGGTGGAAGGAGTAATACTCGAACAGCTTCTCCATCACTTCCTGGGCGTGCTGATCCCCTTTTTCATACAGATCCTTGGAGATATAGCGAAGCTCCTTGCCCAGCGATTCGGCCGCGCTGTCTATCATCCAGTCCACCCGCACATGGAAGTGGCTCAGCATAAAGCGGTTCTTGCTTTTGGACGATGTGTCCCGCTGAATCAGCAAGGCGTAGTCCACCGGCATCAGGTCTCGCAGCAGGGTGAAGAACCGGTTGCTTTCGAAATACTTCATTTTGGCGTGGAACCTGGCGGCCAGGTTCAGGCCGGTGAGTTTCAGATCTCCCAGGTTTTCCTTTGTCACCTTGTTGTGGGCGAAGAAGCGGATGTTCTTTTTGATATCGCTATTCAGGGTACGCTCCGTGAAAATAACGATGAAAGCGTTCATCAGCTTGTTTTCCATCTCCCCCACCTTGGCGCGGGGCTTTAAGTCGCGCATGGAGACAAACGGGTACGGCTCCCCCTTCTTCTGGGTATTGGCGTAGGACTCCACAAGAGCGTAGTCGATAAGGTATGTGTCCAGTTCGTTGCGCAACGCCTGGTACAGCAGGCGCACCTGCTTCTCTTCCCTGCTCAGATCATTTTTATGCAGCCACATTCCACACCCCAGGACAATCTAAAGAACCCAGCCAGCCCTTTGCGACCATAACCTTTTATATATTAACATGTTCCAAGCTGTGTTACAATAGGCAAAAAGGATTTTCGATTTATGTTTTGCCTCGGGTTTATCTGTTTTCGCCTTTTATTCCCGCCACATCCGTTCTCCGGAATCCACGCTCCGATAATAAAGCTACGAATAATACATATATGAATGACAACCAACTGAAAAAATCCCTGGCCCAGCTATTGGCCACCCCCATGCCCATGCGCGAGATTCTACTCAAGCTTAAGATCAAGGGGGACCAAAAGGTGGAGATTAAAAGCCGAATCAGGGATCTGGCCCAGCAGGGGCATATCATCCGGCTGCGCGGCGCTCGCTACGGCCTTCCGGAAAAAATGGACCTGGTGATCGGTGTGGTGCAGGGGCATCGGGACGGATACGGATTTGTGATACCTGACGATCCTGACCAGGAGGATCTGTTTTTGAAAGCCTATAACTTTCACGAAGTGATGCATGGCGACCGCGTGGTGGCCCGGGTGGAGCGCCAGAAAGCCAGCGGCAAGCGGGAGGGAAGAGTCGTCAAAATCCTGGAGAGGGCCAATGAAACAATGTCCGGGGTTTTGGAGACCTTCCGGGGCGGCGCTTACGTGGTTCCGTTCGAGCGCAGAATCGCCCATGACATATTCATCCCGCCGGAAAAGGCTATGGACGCCGCCGATGGTCAGGCGGTGGTGGCCAGAATCACCGTCCACCCCTCAAAGACCCGTCAGGCTATGGGAGAAGTGATCCAAGTGCTGGGCGATCCGGAAGACCCACAGGTGGAAATCCAGCTCGCCTGCGCCAGGTTCCATATCAGGGACCATTTCCCCCTGGCGGCGCTGGCGGAGGCAAAAAAAGCAAAGCCCCCCGTCGGAGGAACTTACGAGGGGCGGAGCGACTTTCGCGGGCGCCAGACCGTCACCATAGATGGGGAGACCGCCAAAGATTTTGACGACGCTGTGGAGGTCCTGGATCTACCCGGTGGTGGCTGGGAGCTTGGTGTCCATATCGCTGATGTATCCCACTACGTAACGGAGGGCTCCTCCTTGGACAAGGAAGCGGCCCTGCGGGGCACGTCTGTCTACTTTCCCGGTACGGTGATTCCCATGCTCCCCTTTGAGCTGTCCAACGAAATTTGCTCGCTCAACCCAAAGACAGACCGCCTCACTCTCAGTTGCGTCATGAAAATATCGCCCGCCGGGGAGGTGACAAGCTCTAATATCAGTGAGTCGGTGATAAGCACGGTCGAGCGGATGACGTACACCGATGTGGCGGCGATCCTGGAGGATGAAGAGCCATCAGCCATGGAGCGGTATGCCGATCTGGTCCCCTTGTTCCGGCGTATGGGCGCCCTGGCGGATGTGTTGCGGGAGAAGCGGCACACCGATGGCGCTCTTGATTTTGATTTGCCGGAGTCTGAAGTGATCCTGGACATCACCGGTCGGCCGGAGAACATCATCCGGGCCCAGCGCAATGTGGCCCACAAACTGATAGAAGAGTTCATGCTACTGGCCAATCAAACTGTGGCCGCCCACCTGCATGACCATGGGGCCAGGTTGCTCAGCCGTGTGCACGAGCGGCCCGACCCCGCCAAAATCGACGATTTTCTCAACTTCATCTCCGCCTTCGGCATCAGAACCACCGAACCGGAGAAGATAAACTCCAAGTGGCTGGCCAACATTCTGGCCCGTTTTTCCGGCAGGCCGGAGCAGAAGCTGGTGACCCACGTCATGCTCCGCTCCATGAAACAGGCCCGCTACAGCGCCGAGGCCAGGGGCCATTTCGCCCTGGCTTTCGCCCACTACGCTCACTTTACAAGCCCTATCAGGCGATACCCGGATCTGGTGATCCACCGGACGCTGAAAAGAGTGGCCAGAAAAGAAGCGGCTCCTCCCGGCTGGGAGGATGGGCTGGACAAGATCGCGGAGCATTGCTCCACCACCGAGCGCGCCGCCGAGGAAGCGGAACGGGATATCGTGAAACTGAAGCAGACCCAGTATATGGCCAGCCATGTGGGGGAGGAGTTTGAGGGAATGATATCCGGAGTGACCAACTTCGGCTTTTTCGTGGAGCTGGCCGATCCGGCCGTGGAGGGCCTGGT
>JAOUNV010000366.1 GCA_029880775.1 Nitrospinota bacterium
ACGACGGTCTATCGATGGCCCTGGCAAAGCTTGACGCGGACCGGCCCAGCGCCATCATCCTGGTGACTGATGGTGTGGCCAATGTGGGGGAAACCAGCCAGCGCGCTTTTCTGGACCTTGTCGCCAAAAACGATGTTCGCCTCTTCACCTTCGTTATGGGCAATAGCGCCAACAGGCCATTGCTGACGGCAATGACCGGGGCGTCTGGTGGTTTTTCCGTGGCGGTGTCCAATTCCGACGACATTATCGGGAAAATCCTACAGGCCAAGTCTAAGGTGACTCACCAGGCTTTGAATAGCGCACACCTGCGGATATCTGGGATCAAAATCGCCGAGCAGAGCCCGGAAAAGATCGGCTCCATATATAGGGGCCAGAGCCTGAGCATATTCGGTCGCTATTATGCGGGCGGCCCCGCCCAGGTGAAGCTTTCCGCCAAGGTGGGGGGCAAAAACAAGACTTACCAGACAAGCTTTGATTTTCCAGATGTTTCTGGCGATAACCCGGAGCTTTCGCGCCTGTGGGCATACGCCAGGATCGCCGAAATGAAGGAGGAGATCGATAACTTCGGCGAGAAAGCGGATATCAAGACAGCCATTGAAGACCTGGCTGTGGAATATGGCCTGGTGACAGATTACACCTCCATGGTGGTGGTCCGTGATGAGGTGTTCGAAAAGATGGGAGTGCAGAGAGGAAACAAAGCGCGCCGGGCGATAGAGACCTCGGCCCAGACAGCGCGTCAAGCCTCCCCGGTAAAGAGCCGGAGGGCGGATTCCTCCACTCCCATGTTCACGGGAAAAAGAGCAAACTTGAGTTCATCCGGCTCGGCGGGGGCTGGCGCGGCGGACGGTCTGTTTATCCTGACCCTACCGTTTCTTGCTGCGGCGGCCTGGCGCGGTGGAAGACGAACAACAGGAAGGGTGTGACCTGTGTCTTCCCCGAGCGGGTGGGTCGGTCATGGCGTCGGAAGGGCGCCATGGCTGACTATATTAAGCGGGTTAGCTTGCATAGCAATGTATATGCATTACGGCCCAAGCCCGGCAGCGCTGATGTGGACTCATGACCTGTACATGCATGAGCCGCTTCGCCTGATCACTGCCCATTTCGTCCACTGTGACCCTCACCATTTCTGGTGGAATCTTCCCCCTTTTCTGCTGCAAGGGTGGATGCTGGAGCGATATGGGAAAAGGGCATGGCTCATCGGTGTCGCCGCCGGAATAGCCGGGGTGGATATATATCTGGCTCTGTGGCCAGGCGCCCCGATGGTATATTGCGGCCTTTCCGGCCTGCTCAACGCCATGCTGGTGATGATTGTGTTTCATATATGGCTGGAAACGGGGTATTATCCTGTCATTTTGATAGCGGGGGCTGATTTTGTGAAAATCACTGCGGAGATAACCAATGGTGGCGCCATAATCAGCTCCACCTCCTGGCCCAGCGTTCCGGAGGCCCATGCATTCGGGTTTGCCGCAGCTGTGGTGGTTTGCGCGTTTTCATGGCCAGCACGCCGTCTGGCGCGGGGATATCCAGCTACACCGGAAGCAGGGGCGACTTGAAAAACCAGATACATCTTCTCTTTTCCAGGAGGTTTTTGCCCCTTTTCGCCACCCAGTTCCTGGGCGCATTCAACGACAACTTGTTCAAGAACGCCCTGGTGATCATGATCATGTACGCAGGATTGCAGGTGTGGGGCGTATCTTCCGGAGTGCTGGTGGTGGCCGCCGGGGGGATATTCATCCTTCCATTTTTTCTCTTCTCCTCCCTGGCCGGGCAACTGGCGGATAAATATGAAAAGTCGGCGATCATCCGCCTGGTGAAGGCGTGGGAGATCCTGCTGATGCTGTTGGCCGCAATGGGGTTTTACACCATGAATCCGGCCCTATTGCTGGGGGTTCTATTCCTTATGGGAACCCAGTCCACATTCTTCGGGCCTATAAAATACAGTATTCTGCCGAACCACCTGCAGCGCGACGAGTTGATCGCCGGTAACGCATTGATAGAAGCGGCAACATTTGTCGCCATTTTGCTGGGGACCATAGGCGGCGGTGTGCTTATCGCCATGGAGGGGGGAGCGAATGTGGTCTCCGCCGGATTGCTGCTGGTGGCTCTGGCGGGGCTGGCCACAAGCTTGTTTGTCCCAAGGGCTCCGGCGCCTGCGGCGGGACTGAAGATTGGGTGGAATGTCTTTGCCGAATCGTGGAATATCATCAATATCGCCCGTTCCTCCCGGCCTGTTTTTCTCTCCATACTTGGCATTTCGTGGTTCTGGCTCATCGGGGCGGTGTTTCTCTCCACCCTGCCGGTCTATGTGAAGGATATAGTGGGGGGGACAGAAGGGGTGGTGACCCTGTTCCTGACCATGTTCTCCGTGGGAACCGGGCTCGGCTCTCTGCTGTGCAACAAGCTACTTAAGGGGGAGATCGACACCCGTTACGTCCCCCTGGGCGCGTTCGGGATGACCATGTTCGGCCTGGACCTGTGCCTGGCAAGCCTCGGATTGCCCATACCTGCGGAAGGGGCTATAGCGCCCATGACGCTAGCGCCCATGACCGTGGCGCAATTTCTCTCCCACCTTGTGGGGTGGCGGATATCGCTGGACCTGTTCATGATCGCCGCTTGTGGCGGACTGTTCATCGTGCCCCTATACGCCGTGATGCAGACCCGGTGCAAGGAGGAGGAGCGGGCCAGGGTCATCGCCGCCAACAATATAATGAACGCCCTCTTCATGGTGGTCTCCGCCGGTGGCGCCGCTGCCATAATCGGTAGTGGTTTGAGTCCGGTATTCCTGTTTCTGGTGGTCAGCCTGCTCAATGGAGGAGCCTATTTCATCATCAGGTCCCTGGCCCTGGAGAGCGGGGACAAGCCGGTGTTGCGGTTTCTTTTGAAAATCATCCTCAAGGCTATCTACCAGATCCGGGTGCGGGGTATGGAGCATGTGGCCTCCGCAGGCGGGAACGTGATGATCGTGGCCAATCACCAGTCTTTCCTCGACGGCGTGCTGATGGGAGTGTTTTTCCCTGGTCGATACTCCTTTGTGGTGAACAGGTTCATGGCGGGGCGGTGGTG
>JAOUNV010000479.1 GCA_029880775.1 Nitrospinota bacterium
GGATGTTTCTTTCCCTGGTGGACACCCACACCCTCGACGCGGAAAATCCAATGGCGATAAAGAAACTGGTGAAGATCCTCCGCGCGGGCGGCAGGGTGATTATTTTCCCGGAGGGGAGGATCACCACCACCGGCGCTTTGATGAAAACCCATTTGGGCCCAGCCATCATCGCCCAGAAATCGGGCGCTTCCATCCTCCCGGTGCGGATAGATGGGGCTCACTTGACCCATTTCTCTCGTATGACCGGCAAGATCAAACCTCGGTTCTTTAATAGGATCACCATCACCGCCATGCCGCCCAGGGCTCTGGAAATAGCTCCAGGGCTGGAGGGACGCGCTCGAAGGAACGCCGCCAGAGGCGCCCTGGCCGGAGTAATGACCGAAATGATGCTCGAGGGCGCGGAGACCCGCAGAACCATGCCAAAGGCCGTTCTGGACGCGGCCACCATGTTCGGCGCTGGATACGCCGCCGTATCGGAGCATGGCCATCACGATCTGATAATGACGTATGGGCAATTGATTGAGCAGTCCGCCAAGGTCAGCTCCGCGCTTATGGAGAATGCAAAAGAGGCCAGGTTCATAGGGGTCATGCTCTCCAACTCCGCCGATGCGGTGTCGGTGATCCTGGCGATCCAGGCGGCAGGCGTGGCGGCTGCTGTTATGAAAAGTGACTGGGACATTGAAACAACGTTGAGGGCGGCTCGGGCTGCGGGGCTGAATACAGTGGTGATATCCCGCGCCCAGAAGGCTATGGCGGTAGAGCTGGGAAAAGCCGGGGTCCAGGCGGCTTTTATCGAGGACTTGAAAGCCAATCTATCCCGAGGCGCAGTCTTTAGCCCTGGTGTGGATTCGGATCCCAACGCGCCGGCGGCGGCGTTCTACTCCTTAAGCTCCGGCGGGGATGGCGAGTGGGCGGTCCACAGTCACGCAGGTCTTTTGGCCAACGCATACCAATTGGCGGCGGTGATGGACTTTGGCCCTGCGGACATAGTCTTCTCCGCTCAGCCAATGTCCACCCATTCCGGGCTTTTGCTGGGGATGGTGGCGCCTCTTCTTCTGGGGATGCGGACGAGCCAGCATCACTCCATACCTCCCCATTCCACAGCCCCCGCAGCGGTGTATGACTCCAACGCGACCATAGTCTTCGGGGATGGAAAACTGCTGGAGGGGATGGGAAAAATGGGTCATCCATACGACTTTGGCGCCGTCCGGCGTCTCCTGCTGGTGAAGCCCCCTGCGGGAAAAGCTGACGTGGAGGGGATAGAGAAGCTGGGACTGCGACCGTTGCGTCTGTTCGGCGACGAGCGGACGGGGATGGCCTGGGGGGATTCTCCCATGTATATCGGGCAGGGCGCTGCGGGAAAACCTTTGCCGGGGGCGCGAATCCGGAAAAGGGAGCGAGCCGACGGGATGTTGGAAGTACGTAGCCCTGGGGCGGCCCTGGGGCAGCTGAACCAAGCTGGAGATATAATCGCTCCGCCAGGAGGATGGCTGGACGTAGGAGTGAGTGGGCGGCTGGATGAGCAGGGGTTTATGGTGATTGATAAGGAGGCGTGAACCGGCTGCTATAGCAACCATGCGCCGACGCTGGCTAATCCTTGGCGTCAGTTTCCAGATCCCGGCACACCTGGTTGTATTCTTCCACCAGGGTATCGAATTTTCCCATGGAATCATCGGAGAGGATACCCACCTTGCCCAGGGCCTCAATCTTTTCCGCGGCCCGTCCCATGGCCACCGCGCCTATCTGCAGCGAGGACCCCTTGACGGAATGAGCCATCCTTATGGCGCTGTCCACGTCACCTGCAGATATGGCTTCCCTCAGGTTGTTAATATTACCCAGTGAGGTTTCAACAAACTTTTCCACAAGTCGGGCTGCGTTCTCCGGATCCAGCCCCAGCGAACGAACCACCCCTTTGACCGAGAAACGCTCCTCTTCGTTGGCAGGGTATTCCCTGGACTCCTGCTTGGGCTCCTGGGTTTTGCCGCCGCCATACTCCGCCACCTTCGCCAGCAAGGTCGTGGAAGATACAGGCTTTGGCAAATAGTCGTCCATTCCAGCGTCCAGACATTTTTGACGATCCCCCTCCATGGCGTGAGCCGTCATGGCGATAATAGGTGTTCTGCCCCTCTGCTGCGCGGTTTCCTTTTCGCGGATAGCGGCGGTGGCGGAATACCCGTCCATCACCGGCATCTGCACGTCCATCAGCACCATGTCATACCGCCCGGCCGCCCACATATCCACAGCTTTTTTCCCATTGTCCGCCACGTCCACCAGATGGCCGAACCGTTGCAGCATGGAGAGGGCCACTTCCTGGTTCACAGGGTTATCTTCGGCTAGCAGGATTTTTAGCGGCGCGGTGCGATGGCCATCATCACCGGGGCCTGATCCGGCGGTGATGGCGTCCTCGCCAAGCAATAGCCTGGCGGCGGAATCGTACAGATCCTCCTTCTTTATCGGTTTGTGG
>JAOUNV010000162.1 GCA_029880775.1 Nitrospinota bacterium
CCAGGAGGACATTCACCAGATAGGATGCCTGGCCAAGGTGGTCAATCCACGCGCATGGCCAGACGGAACATTGCAAGCCAACGTTGAAGGGTTGGTCAGAGCCCGCATATCCTCCATGGCCGACACAGGAGACCTTTTGATGGTCAACCTGGAGAAGGTTCGTGAAACCGCCGGTGTGGGGGTCGCCACCTCCTTCCGAACGGCGAAGAAACTGCTGGAGCAATACGCCAAACAAAAATCCACATTTTCCGAGAGGGCCGCCAAGGCTCTGTTGGAAGAAGAAAACCCCTCAAGTTTCGTAGACAAACTGGCGGCGGGGCTGTTCAATTCTGTGGAGGAGAAACAGATCCATCTGGAAACCACCGGTGTAAAAAACAGGCTGGACCTGGTTATCGCGAAGATCGAATCTGAGATCGATATCCATGAGATCGACAAAACCGTGCGGGGCCGTGTGAAAAAACAGATGGAAAAGAGCCAGCGCGATTATTACCTGACCGAACAGATGAAGGCTATCCAGAAGGAACTGGGCCGCCAGGGGGGGGAGAAGTCTGAATTAGAAGAGCTGGCCGCCCGAATCAACAAAGCGGGAATGCCGACGGATGTGCAGGAGAAAGCCCATAAGGAGCTGGGGAGGCTGGAGCAGATGCCCCCTCAATCGGCCGAAGGGACCGTGGTGCGAAACTACCTGGACTGGCTGCTGGACGTGCCGTGGGATAAAAAGACGGAAGACAAAATGAACATCGCCCAGGCGGAGCGAATCCTGAATGAGGATCATTTCGGCCTGGATGAGGTGAAGGAGCGAATCCTGGAGTATCTGGCCGTGAGAACCCTGGTGGAGAAAACCAAGGGGCCCATTCTCTGTTTCGTTGGGCCGCCGGGGGTGGGGAAGACCTCGCTAGGTCGTTCCATCGCCCGTGCCATGGGGCGCAAGTTCGTTCGGTTTTCCTTAGGCGGTGTGCGGGATGAGGCGGAGATTCGCGGCCACCGGCGCACTTACATCGGCTCCCTGCCAGGCAAAATCATCCAGGGAATGAAAAAGGCGGGGGCGAAAAACCCGGTGATGATGCTCGACGAGATAGACAAGCTCTCCTCCGACTTTCGGGGTGATCCATCCTCGGCCCTTTTGGAGGCGCTGGACCCGGAGCAGAACAGGGCGTTTAACGACCATTACCTGGAAGTGGATTACGATCTTTCCGACGTGATGTTCGTCACCACCGCAAACGTGCTGGGCGCCATCCCGAAGCCGTTGCGCGACAGGATGGAAGTGATCAGCATCCCAGGCTATAACGACGAGGACAAGATACGCATCGCCGAGGATTTTTTGATCCCTCGCCAGACCAAAGACCATGGGCTCACCACCAGGGAGATCAATTTCCCCAGAAAATCGCTGGCGGAAATAATCAGGCATTACACCAGGGAATCTGGAGTGCGGGGGCTGGAGCGGTCCCTGGCCAAGGTATGCCGCAAGGTGGCCCGAACCGTGGCCCAGCAGCGGCAGGCCTCCGTCGGGAAAAAGAAATCGGCCAAACCAAAGAAGGTCACCTTGATAAAGGGGAGGATTTCCGAATATCTGGGGCAGAGCAAACACCGCGAAGAGATGGCGGAGAAAAGGAGCGGCGCTGGCCTGGTCACGGCGCTGGCCTGGACCGAGACTGGCGGGGTGCTTCTTAAAATAGAGACGATCATCCTGGAGGGTAAGGGCAAATTCATCCTGACCGGCAAGCTGGGGGACGTGATGAAGGAGAGCGCCCAGGCGGCGCTGTCGTACATCCGCTCCAGGGCTGTCGAGTTCGGCCTGGCCCCGGGGTTTTATTCGAAAATAGACATCCACATCCACATCCCGGAGGGCGCCATTCCAAAGGACGGCCCTTCCGCCGGGGTCGCCATTTGCGTATCCATGCTCTCCGCCCTGCAAAAGATACCGGTCCGGCACGATGTGGCCATGACAGGGGAGATAACTTTGCGTGGAAATGTCATAATGATAGGTGGGCTACGGGAGAAGCTTTTGGCGGCCCAACGCGCCGGCATAAAGACAGTGCTGATACCCAAGGAGAACGAGCGGGAGCTTCTGGACGCGCCTGATGGGGTGAAGAGTAAGCTGCGCATTATCCCGGTGGAACATATGGATCAGGCCCTGACCCCGGCCATGGAAAAATCCCCTTTCAAGGGAGCCGCTCCGGCCGGAAGAAAAACCGGTGTTGCCAACGAGGGGCGAGCGGCGGTAAATTAGACTAGCAAATATGTACAGAATGGTTTTCGGAGAAAGTAAATGGCTGGACCTGCGTCGATAATGGGCATCGCTACAACAGTCGCCCTGCTGTTTTTGCTGGCCATGTCAGTCATCGTGATTCTGCGCGCGCTTGATAAGGGGGGCGCCCCTGTCGGCCCTGTGGAAGCGGAGAGCGCCGCTGGCTCCGTAGGGCCTGTGCGCCGACCGATTGCTCCCGCCACCATATCCCTCTCCACTTACACGGGGCAGAAGGATCAGTTTGCCTCCAACCCCGAGGCCATGGAAGCGCATCAGACTATGGTCGCCAAGGGACAGTTGAGCCGAATAGGTGACTATACGATCGACGAGATGCCAGGCTATGTCATCCGGGCCCTCTCCCATCCGGAGCGGAACCTGCTGGGCATAATATACCTGGATCCATCGGGGAGGAGCTGGGTAAACCTGCAAACCGAATACGCCGACGGCAGGATAATAACCACATCCTCCACGGAAAAAACCGCAGCGTCCCTGGCTCGGCCCCATGGCATGCCGATATATCACTTCCCGGCCATATCCGTTGAGCAGCTGTTGCGCCGCCACAAGCTGGAAATCCGCGGTGTGGAGCAGGCTCAGCCTCTGCAAGCGGAGGAGTTCCCCGCCAAGTTCGCCACCAACTACGCCAGGTTGCAGGAGCGGGCCGCGGAGTATGACACGGGCGAACGCCGGGAGGAGTCGACCCCTCATCAAGCCGCCGACGCGGATTGGGAAAGCCACGAGGATAGCCAGAGCCCCTTTGGCCAGGCTGGCGCAAGCCCTGAGCCGGGGCCGAAGCGGGACCAGGCGCCCACCATGGAGCAGATGAAAAAATGGCTGGAGCTGATCTTTAACAAGCTGAAGGTGCCGCCGGATAGCAGGGAGACTTTTCGCAAAGGTCTGGTGTGGATCGAGGATAATGCCCCCCGGGAGGCGGTTATAGACACGTTTAACGAGTACGCCGATGTGAAGGTGGAGCCGGTTCCCGGCGAGAGGCTTGTGATCCGTTCCAGATCCGGCGTTGAAGATATAGTGGACGCCGAAGGTCTGCTGGGCGCGGCCCTGTTCGAAGAGATAAATCAGCATCTGCCGGAAAGAGCCAGGTTTACCAAGCTGGAAGTTCCTGCCGATGGAGTGGTGTTTTTCAGCCGCAGGGCGCCGAACCATTAATAATTTCCCATTGGGGAAATGTTGATTGCTCCTTGTTTTTAGCTATGGTCCGCAAGCTGTGCGCGGGATGGACGGGGTACTTGGAATCTAATATATGAAATTACAGTGGAAGATCGCCCTGTCTGTCGCGTTAGTGGGGATTATAACCGCGCTATTCGTCAATATTGTCCTGTATAAATATCTGCATAGCCAGGGAATGGCCGAAGCCAAGCAGGAGGCTCGGCAAACCGCGTCGCTGATCCGCACGGCTTTGCTCAACGTCATGATATCCACCGGTGGTGATTACAAGGAGATCGAAAAAGTCATCAAGGATATCCAAAACGAGCATTTCATGAGCTTTCGGATGGTCAAGTCCGCCCATGTGATAAAACAACACGGCATGCGTCTTGGGGAGGAACCGGCGGATCCGATGGAAGCAGGGGCTCTTTTTTCGGGCAAGATCATCGAGAGTATGGACAATAGCCACAAGCTTCGGATTATTTATCCATTCGTGACAGACGAGAGATGCGGCCAGTGCCACGTTGATATGGATGGAAACCCTGTTGGTATCGGCGTGGTGAACGGCGCGGCGGTGCTGGCGTTCGACCTTTCCAGAAAACTGGAGGAGGGACGTTCCCTGATATTGTACATTCTGGGGGTTTTGACCCTGGGGGCCTTCTTGTTCCTGATAGTCATCCTTATCGTGATAGACAGAACCCTTACCATGCCGGTGATGAAAATCGCGGAGGCCATAAAAGAGATCAAGAACGAAAATTACAATATCACTCTGCCGGAAGTGGACACGCATGAGATCAATATCATGGCCGAAGTGGTGCGGGAGGCTGCGGTGGATCTTTCCAAGCGGCGGGATGACCGAGAAAAGGTAATTTCCCAGGAGCGGTCCCGCGCCATGGAGATAGAAAAGTTCGTTCGTGGAAGGGCCTCAAGCCTTGGGCTGGATGTTGAGTCGGAGATCCCGGAAATCATGGGAAGGCTCACTTCTGCTGTGGACGAAGTGAAAAAGAAAAACATGGTCAGCCGCGCCCTCCCCTATGTACATGAGGAAAAAAGCGTAATGACCATACCCAGCGAGCCGGACCTTATCCCGGCTGTCTCCGCATATATCGCCGGGCTGGTGGAGCAGACAATCGGCCCCGCTAAGGCCGGGTCATTGGAGCTTACCCTGGACGAGGCGTTGAGTAACGCCATCTACCACGGAAACCTGGAGGTCCCTTCCCAGATCAAGGCCGACGATTTCGACAAATTCTACGAACTGGCCCGTGAAAGACAAAGGGAAACGCCCTATTGCGATCGGATGGTATCGATATACTTTGACCATAACAGAGATTCGCTGAAGGTGCGAGTGAACGACGAGGGGGAGGGGTTTGACTGGAAAAGCCTGATGTCTTTCTCGCCGGAATCCAACGACCTGCCCCATGGCCGAGGGCTGGTGCTGATGCAGGCTCTCTCTTCTCGGCTGGAATTCAACGAGCGAGGAAACGAGGTCACTCTTCACTTTAATGTGGAAAGCAGGATGCCGGGTCGGTGACCTGGCTTTTTTATCCTTCCTTTTTCAGCCGATTTTTTGTGCCGGAGGCCACGGCCGCCGCCACTTCCGCCCAACCTCCCACCACATCCGTCCACGTAAATTCGATAGACGGCCAGCGGGCGGAAAGCTCATTGGCAAGCATTGGAAAATCCTTGGACGCATGACCGCCTGGCGCCATGAACATGGGAACAACCAGAATTCTGGTGATACCGGCGGCGGAAAGCTCATTGGCGGCCTGAGCCGCAGTGGGTTGGAAGTCCTTCAGGCACGCTATCCGCGCCAACGCCTCTGGGGCGGCAAGGTCTATGGCCAGCTTTTGCGCTTGGGCCGATTCCATCCATTGCGGCTGCCCGCTCCCGTGATACAAAAGAATAATCCCCGATGTTCGCGGTGCTTTTTCCGGCGGATTCTGTGTAGTGGAGCTGTCAGATGTCGATGACATCGTTTTCCTTTTCCTTATGGCCTGGCTCGCCCGGCCCGCCGGGGCTGGGTCGCTCAAAGCCCCTAGGATTGGGGCTGCCATAATAGAACGCGCCTCCGCCGGTTTTTAGCGACATGCTGATTCTGGCCT
>JAOUNV010000163.1 GCA_029880775.1 Nitrospinota bacterium
ATCGGGATGCGCACCATAATCGTGATCGGCGCCTCTGAAACAAAGGTCATAAACGGAAAGATGGTGACACCTCGAGGGTACTCCATATGATACTGCTGATAGGCGGCACCTCGGAGACCGGGAATCTGGCGGCTGGTATAGTGGCCCTGGGCCAACAGGCGCTGGCGCTGACCGCCACCGACACGGAACTGAACACTGGCCAGACGGCCGGAGTGGAACGGCGTGTGGGCCGCTTGGACAAAGGCGGGATGACGCGGCTTATACAGGAGCGAGACATAACGGTGGTGGTGGACGCGTCACACCCATACGCCGCGCAAGTCCGCGCCAACGCGCGAGCAGCCGCAGTGGAAAGCCGAATCCCTTACCTGACATACGTTCGTCCGACGCAGGACCATGATTACGACCAGTTGTACCGGGTGGATAGCCACGAGGCGGCGGCGGAGCTGGCCTTTTCCTTCGGCGCCCCGACGTTGCTGGCCACAGGGTCGCGCAACATAACTCCATACGCCAGGATGGCGCGGCGTACCGGCCAGAAGGTTGTCGCCAGGGTGCTGGACAATCCAGAGTCGCTGGACGCGTGCCGGATGGGGGGATTGCTGGACGAGGAAGTGATTACAGGCCGGGGGCCATTCACAGTAGAACAGAATCTTTCCACAATTGGGGAACATGAGATAGGCGTGCTGGTGACAAAGGATAGTGGCGCCGCAGGCGGCGTGGCGGAAAAGATAGAGGCTGCGCGGTCCGCGGGTATACCGGTGGTGATGGTAGACAGGCCGGACCATGGCCCTGGGGAAGCGTTCGATGATATTGGCGGGCTTCTGGCCGCGCTGGAAAGCGCGCTGGATGGAGCCGAAAGTAAGAGGAGCTGAAAACGTGATGGAACAGATGGACGAAGAGAGAGTGGGATTGACGGTGATTTTTACCGGTGACGGGAAAGGGAAGACTTCCGCGGCGCTGGGAGTGGTGGCGCGATGTGTGGGGCATGGCGGCAGATGCAAGATGATTCAGTTCATCAAAGGAAGCCTGAAAAGCGGGGAGGCGAACCTGAGCAAGACCTTGGCGCCGAACCTGGAGATAGTGCAGGTGGGGCGCGGATTCACCTGGCTTGCCGATGTTCCCAGGGAGGAGCATATCAAGGCGGCGCGGGACGGGATGGAAATGGCCCGGGCGGCGCTGGTCTCCGGAGAGTATGATTTGGTGGTTCTGGACGAAATACTCTATGCGCTAAAGGCGGGCCTGGTGGAGGTGGAACAAATAGAAGAGCTGATAGCCGCCAAGCCCGCTCGGACCCACCTGATCCTCACTGGCCGGGGCGCGCCTCAACGCCTGATAGACAAAGCGGACCTGGTGACCAGCATGACTATGGTGAAGCATCACTCAAGCGCCAGGATAAAGGCTCAAAAATACATGGATTTCTGATTGTGAAAAATATTAACGGAGAGGTGAACTGATGGCGAAAAGAGCGTATCTGTTCCGGCACGGCCTGACGGAGGCGAACCTGGAAAGCAGGCTGGTGGGCGCCACAGACATGCCCCTGATAGAGGAGGGCCGCAAGCAGGCCATGGCTATGCGCTCCTTGGTGGAAAAGATAAAGGTCGGTGCGGTCTATTGCAGCCCCATGGTCCGCACGATGGATACGGCCCGGCTGGCGCTGGGGCAGGAAGACCCGGATATGGAAATAGACGAGAATCTGCGAGAGGCGGATTTCGGCGATTGGGAGATGATGACATATGAGGACGCATGGAGCCAGGATAGGAAACTGGCGCTTAAGTGGACTCGGGGTGATGAGGACTTCCGCTTCCCGGAAGGGGAAAGCCTGGTCTCGTTTCTGAAGAGGGTGAGCAGTGTCCATGAAAGGCTGATCGACGAGGAGGAGGAGAATGTAGTTATGTTCACCCATGGGGGGATCATTGGCCAGATTCTCTGCCAGATGCTACACGTTCCGGCAAACCGGCACATGATATTCCGTATCCCCCCGGCGTCGCTGACAATCATCGATATTCATGACGGGATGGGTGTTCTCTCCGGAATATGCCCGCCGGAGTTTTACACCAAGGAGTGAGCCTGTGGGGCGGATCGTGTATGTGACGGGGGGAAGACGCAGCGGCAAGAGCGCGTTTGCCCAGGCCATGGCGGAGCGGGCCACCGGCCCAAAGGTGTATGTCGCCACCTGCCCTGTGATCGACCAGGAGACCAGCGCCAGGGTGGAGGCCCACAAGCAAGCCCGCGAAGGGAAGGGTTGGACTACCATCGAGGAAGAGCAAGACCTGGCCGGAGCCATCAAACAGGCCGATGGCGCGGAGGCCGTATTGGTGGAATGCCTCACATTGTGGGTGAATAACCTGCTCTACCAGGCGGAGCAGGATGGCGATGACGCGACGCAGGAGATGGTGATGAAGGTGATGGAAGAAGCACTGGACACCGCTGTGGCGGCTCAGGGCATGGTCATATTTGTATCCAACGAGGTGGGTTTGGGAGTTATTCCGGACAACCCGTTGGCGAGGAAATTTTCAGATATAGCGGGGATCATAAACCAGCTTGCCGCCACCAGGTCGGATGAGGCCTACCTGGTGGTAAGCGGCATAGCGCAAAAACTTAAATAAAGAGGGAACCATGAATCTGTTGGAAAACACTGTCAAATCAATCAAACCATTGGACGAGAAAGCCCGAGGCGAGGCCAAGGCTCGGCTAGACCAGCTGACCATGCCCCACTGGGCGTTGGGCAGGCTTATGGACCTGGCTACGGAGCTGGCCGCCATGACTGGAAAGAATCCACCCCCCGTAGCGCGCAAAACCATTGTCACCATGGCAGGCGACCACGGTGTCACTGAGTCTGGTGTCAGTCAGTACCCCTCTGAAGTGACAGTGCAGATGGTCCACAACTTTGTCAATGGTGGCGCAGGGGTGAACGCGCTGGCAGGGCTGACAGGGGCGAATGTGGTGGTGGTGGATATGGGAGTCAATGGCGACCTGTCAGTGCTTGGCGACAAAATAATCCACAAGAAGATCGGCATGGGGACCAAAAATATAGCCAAGGGCCCGGCCATGACCCGGGATGAGGCGATAAAAAGCGTTGAAGCGGGGATCGAAGTCGCTATCAGCCTGGCCGATACCACCGATGTCTTCGGCGCCGGGGAGATGGGGATCGGCAATACCACTCCCGCCAGCGCCATTGTGTCCGCCGTCACCGGGGAGGCTCCGGCCAAACTGACAGGACGGGGAACCGGTATAGATGAAGCGAGGCTGGTTGAAAAGATCAAGGTAATCGAACAGACACTGGAGACTAATAAACCGGATAAAACCGATGGGCTGGACCTGCTGGCCAAGGTGGGGGGATACGAGATCGGTGGTATGGCTGGTGTCATCATCGGCGCGGCGTCTCTGCGAAAGCCGGTGTTGGTGGATGGATTTATCTCCACGGCTGGCGCCATCGTGGCCTCGCTCATCGCCCCGGCGGCCAAAGAGTATATGATTGCCGCTCACGAGAGTGTGGAGCCTGGGCACCAGGCCATGCTCGGCTGGCTGGATAAACGAGCATTCCTGGATATGAACATGCGCCTGGGCGAAGGAAGCGGCGCGGCGCTGGCGATGTGCCTGGTGGACGCTGCGTCCAATGTTCTCACCAAGGTGGCCACCTTCCAGGAGGCGGCGGTGTCTACGTCGGATAAATGAGACGGCTTCTGGCGGCGGTGGGGTTTCTGACAATTATCCCGCTGCCGCGCAAAATAAAGATCACTGCCGAGGACCATGGCGGATCGGCGATTTTTTATCCCCTGGTGGGGCTGGGCATAGGCATGGCCCTGGCTTTCATGTTCCGGCAAATGACAGATCTGGCGCCGCCACTTCCCATATTCGCGATTCTGGTGGTGGCTATGAGCATGATTTCCGGCGGGCTGCACATGGATGGCCTGGCCGATTCCTTCGACGGGTTTATGAGCGCCCGGCCCAGGGAGCAGGCGCTGGAGATCATGCGCGATAGCAGGATGGGCGCCATGGGGGGGCTGGCCATGATGTCTGTGCTGCTGATCAAGTTCTCCTCCCTGGCGGTGATGGATGGCAACGTGCCAGCGCTGGCCCTGGTGATGGCCGCCGTGGCGGGGCGGGGCGCCATGAGCTTGGCTATCGTCATTTTCCCATACGTCCGCGCCGAGGGATTGGGCGCTCCATTGAGTGGCAGAGCAGGATGGGGCACGGTGGTGATGGCGCTGTTGATCACCGGGCTGGCTGGTGTGTATACTGGCTTTTCAGGGCTCACCGGAGCCGGATACTATATGTGGGCCATCATGCTGGTGTGGACCGTGGTCTTCGGGCTCTACTGCCGACGGAGGATCGGCGGCATGACAGGGGACACTTACGGCGCCCTATGCGAGACCACGGAAGCTCTGGCGCTTTTCATCGTGGCGGGGCATGTATATGGTGGATAGCGGGTTCGGAAGGCATGGAGGAAACCTGAAGGATCTGGCCTCCATGGCCGGAGTGAGGGAGGAGGAGATACTCGACTTCTCCGCAAACGTAAACCCTCTCGGTTTTCCAGAGTGGCTTCGCCCCTTGCTAAGCTCCCATATCTCACGGTTATCAAGCTATCCCGATCCCCATGCGCGCCAGTTCGCCGCCGCCGTGGCAAGCGCTCATGGAGTGGATGAGCGGCAGGTGGTCCCCGGAAACGGCGCCACGGAGCTTTTGTATGCCGCAGCCTGCATGGGCAAATTCAAAAAGGCTGTGATTCCCATCCCGGCTTATGTCGATTACCGGGCGTGCGCCGAAAGGGCCGGTCTGGCTGTGGAGACTCTGCTCATGGAAGAGGCTGATGGTTTTTCGCTCGACCTGGATAGTCTGTCCGGAATTCTGAATGGGGGGGAAGTGGTATTCATCGGCTCGCCTAACAACCCGAACGGCGCCATCGTGGATCACGATGGATTGCTGCGGCTGGCTGACGGAAAACAGGATACGGTGTTCGTGGTCGACGAATCGTTCGGCGGGTTTGTGGATGGATATGAATCTACAATCGGATGTGGACGGGACAACGTGGTGACTGTGGTTTCCATGACGAAACTTTTCGCCATACCGGGCCTGCGTTTGGGATATGCTGTGGCAGGGGACCGACTGGCCGACTCATTGCGGGCGCATGTGGATCCATGGTCGGTGAACGCCATGGCCCAGGCCACCGGAATGGAGGCGATGACGGACGGTGAATATGTCCGCAGGAGTGTGGAAGCTGTTCGGGAATGGAGAGAGGAACTTGCCGCCGCCCTGCGGGAAACCCCTGGATTGAAAATCTATCCTGGCTTTGCCAACTACCTTCTGGCCAGGCTGGAGGATGGCGACGCGTCGCAGCTGGCGCAGCGTATGCTCATGAACCACAGAATCGCCATCCGCGTCTGCCACAATTACGAGGGGCTGGATGGGCGATACTTTCGGCTGGCGGTGCGGGATGGGGCGGACAATAGAAAACTTGTCCATGCCATGATGGACGAACTGGGCGTGACAGCCTCGGCTGTTCA
>JAOUNV010000164.1 GCA_029880775.1 Nitrospinota bacterium
CCCCCCTTCGGTCCTGATCCCTGGACGGACCGTAACCTTGTATGTGGTGGCCAGAGACATTTTCTCTTTGTCGCCCAGTTGGCAAGCCAGGGCGGAGCGATCCACCCAACGCCAATGGCAGTCCAGCGCTGGCTGGATGGTTATCGGGATTTCGCTATCTTTGCGCTCCATCCTGCCGAGGGGAACCACCGGTTGGCCAAACTGGATCACGATCTGGCGGACAGCTTCCACCGCGGCTCCAGAGGGAGTGATCCTGGAGATGGTCAATGACTCCGCAGCCGCCATGGCGCCTGTAGCGAAGAAAAGCAGTGTCATGCAGATGGCGCTTGTTTTCATTTTCCCAATCCTCATCGCTATATACAGTGGCCATGATCAGCCGACGATCTCCGTCGCTTTTATTGGGATTATACGCGTTGCATGCGGGAATGGAAGGGGGGTCTGAGTGAATCCATCGCTTATGCGCTCCTAATTCACCGGCTCTCCATTATTGCCGGTTTTTCTAACTTTTATTCTTCCCGGCGGCGCCCGAGCCTGAGATGCCGCTCAGTGGTTACGTATTTTTTTGAAATATTTTCTATCTATAGCGCCAATTGTTACGAAACAGCGCCAAATGTGACAAATAGACGCTAATGAGCAAACGGCCAGAAAACACTAATACTGTATTTCTCTTTTGTTTTACTTTTCGATTTGGTACTATCAGCTTTCCCATCAGTGTTGAGAGTGGAGGGAGGTTCTGTGAATAGTTCCTTGGTAGCGGTGGTCAGTTACGAGGACATTGAGTTCCGCGAATCGCTAAGTTCCTTTCTGGCAGTTCAATTTCAGATAGAACCTGTCCATTTCGACATCCTGACCATCGCCACACTGAAGCGCAAGAACCTGGATGTATACCTGATCAATAGCGACGCCATGGGTGGGAACAAAAAATTCGCCCGGAATTTTCAATCAGTGGTAACTAGCGCAAACAACGGCCATCGAAAATCTATCATAATGCTCACCAGAAAACTCTTGGCCAGCGATTTTTTACACAACCTGGAGCTCACCGCAGTGGACACCATAGACATCGGCGGCGGCATGGATTCGCTGACAGTGCCATTGTCTCGCCATCTTCTGGAAAGGCAATTGGCGCTTTTCGAAAAGGGAGAGGAAAACGGCCCCAGGAACATGCTAAAATAGCCGAATGTTCCGCTTTGGCAAACCAACAAACACCGCTGGGTGGCTTCTACCCATTCTTATGCTCGTCTCATCATGCGGATACTCGCTGGTGGGTCGGGGGATGGCCTTGCCCCCGGATATCAGGACCATAACAATTCCGGTTTTTAAAAACTCCACCGGGGAGCCCGACATAGAGAATGTAGTCACAAGGTCGGTAAAAGACAGGTTCATCCAGGATGGCCGACTCTCCGTGGTGGACTCGGCGGCTGATTCTGTTCTTTACGGAGTGGTGGCCGGATACGGTTTGCGTCCTCTTTCGTATGATGACCAGAACAATGTCACCGCATACCTGGCGGAGCTTAATATCTCTGTGACTCACAAAACAACCTCTGGCCGTGTCCTTTCCCGCAGGAGGGTGGATACAAAAGAGGTGTACAAGGTGGACGCTTCCCTGGCCGGATCTGAAAGCCAGAGAAATGAGGCTTTGAAAAGATCAGCTTCCACGGCGGCGGAATCCATTCTGTCGCAGGTGGTGGAAGCGTTTTAATACAACTTTAGGGAGCTTGAGACAATAAGGGCGCCAGAAGGTGAAACAGCGGGGCTGAAAGCCTCTCAGAAACGCGCTTTGGAACGCCTTTTCCGCAGGCGATGCAGACCACAAGCCGTCATCAGCACCGAGCTTTGCTCATCGCTTTTACAAATATCCACACAGATCGGCAGGCAGGTGGGCCTGCTGCTCGATCGCGCCGGTCGGGTGGAAAGGGTTATCGTCGGCTCTCCAGCGGAAATAGTGATCCCCCACCTTGGCAGGATGAGAACCGGTGGTGGACGCCTCCGGGGGCTGCGCCTGGTGCACACCCATTTGCGGAGCGAGCCGCTCTCCACTGAAGACCTGACAGACCTGGCCCTGCTCCGGCTGGACATGGTGGCGGCTGTCTGGGCGGAGGAAGAGCATAAACCTCCCAAGCTGCATATGGCCCATATCAACCCGGAAGCCAAAGATGAAAAACCGTGGGTGGTAATGCCGCCAACCACGCTGGGGCAGGACGATGTCGATTTCGCCGAGCTTATCTCCTGGCTGGAGGCCCAACTCACCCGAAAGGCCGGAGGTGGCGACCAGGATGAATCCAGAAAGGCGGTGCTGGTCCACCTCTCCCAATTACCAAAACGTGAGGCTCAGGAGCGGCTGGAGGAGCTGAACGAGCTGGCCAGAACCCAGATGATAACTGCTGTAGAGACCACCATATACCGCGGCGCCCCTCACCCCCAGACGTTTTTGGGATCTGGAAGAGTTAAGGAACTTTTAATCCGGGCCATGGCCCAAGGCGCGGACATGCTCCTTTTTGATCAAGACCTTACACCAGCGCAGCTAAAGTGGATTACAAACCTTGCCGATATCCCGGTGATGGATCGCACCCAGCTGATCCTGAGCATATTCGCCAGGCGGGCCCACTCCGTCGATGGGAAGCTGCGGGTGGAGCTGGCCAGGCTGCGCTACGAGCTGCCCCGGGTGGGCGCCAGGGAGGCGGCGCTGAGCAGGATACGGGGCGGTATCGGAATGAGGGGACCCGGCGAGACCACTGCGGAGACATCGCGCCGCGTGATAAAAAACCGAATCAGTTCCATAGAAAAAAAGCTGATCACCATCGGCCGGGGCCGCCAGGAGCGCAAGAAGAAAAGAAAACGAGCCGGGTTGTTTCAGGTGGCGATAATAGGCTACACCAACGCCGGCAAGTCCACCCTGCTCAACGCCATGACAAAAAGTCACGTACTGGTGGAGGACAAGCTCTTCGCCACCCTGGATCCGGCCACCAGGATTGTACGATATCCAGAAAAAATGGATTTGGCCATTTCAGACACTGTCGGCTTCATCCGCGATCTTCCGGAAGATTTGCTGGAGGCCTTCCGCTCTACCTTGGAAGAACTGGGGGACGCGGATCTGCTGCTGCATATAGTGGACGTGGGCGCGCCGGAGTTCGAGACATTCATAGAGACGGTGGAAAAGATATTGACCGGGCTGAACCTGGGGCACATACCCAGAAAGCTGGCGCTCAACAAAGTGGACATGCTGGACCCGGACAATGCGGCCAACGAATGCGCCCGATACGATGCGCTGGGCATAAGCGCCAAAAATGGCGATGGCGTGGCTGACCTGACCGAGTATATCCGCAATGAGGCTATTAGAATGCGTACGGAGAAGCCTGCGGCGCCTGTGGCGGATGGACCTGGGTTTGATTTCAGACGTAGAGAAGAGGAATAAAAAGGGTGGTCGAAACCGGGATCATGCGGTTTGCCCGAGGAACTTTCCCCGATAACCTCCAGCTTACCCGGCGAGTTTCTCCCGGCAACGTCCTATGAACCTGCATTCCACTCGTCGGCAAAACCCAACTTCCCGCTTCAGCCACTTCTCCATCGGCATCCCTTCCAATTGCCGCAGACCATTCGCCATCCGCAAAGCTTTTGTGCGTATATCGGCCAAATCCTCTTTTGTGACACTCTCCAGCGAGGCATGGTTCCTCTTCTCCTTTAAATACACCACAGCCACATCTATCCTCTCCGCCCCCCTGGCCTCCATCAGGATCATCGCGTATAGCCTCACCTGGAAAAGGTACCGCCCTTCATCCGCCGGTCGACGGGAATATTTGTAGTCCACCAGATTCCACTTATCACCGTCATACCACAAGATGTCCGGCGCCCCATGGACTACCAGGTCCATATCATTCCCCACAAGTTTCATGGCAAGAGGAATCTCTCTCATTATGGCGCTCGGGTCCACGGATCGTAGCCCCGCCAGCGGTTCGGCGGCGAAAGCTCCAGATATATCCCGCGCAGCCTTGTCCATGATCTTCTCCTCCTCTACCGCCAGCGCCATCCGGACCCTGCTCTCCATTCCGTCCGCCGAGACGCCCCTCCCCAGAGGCGCGGTTTCCAGGGCCTGATGCACAAGTGAGCCAAGAGCCATCATGCCACTATCCCTCGGCTCCCCCACCACTTCGGCGGAGACCTCCCTGGTATCTCCGATACTTTGGTGATAATACATTCTGGGACAACGGTCGAAATCGGCCAGCTCCGTGACCGCGACTCGCAGGCATGCCCTTTGTGGCGCCCTCACAGGCTGCGCCTCTTTTGCAGATACAGGCGCAAAGCCGGAGGGCTCTATGCTTTCCAGGATGGCCCTGGCAAGCTGAGGCTCTGTCGCTATCGTTTCGCTGACCATCTTTACGCCTGCCCTCACGGGGGGAGTTTCCATTTCCAGGTTCTCCTCGGCGCTGATGGTGTTTATCCATTTGAGCCAATCACCCCGTCCCTCGGCCGGGCCGCATAGCACCAGCCTGTCTCTGGCGCGGGTCACCGCCACATACAAAAGTCGCTTCAGCTCTTCGGTCCTATCCTCCTGCTCCGCCTTCCTGGCGGCGGCGTATATGGGACCCGACCACCACACTCCGGAAGCCAGGTCATGGGCCTTGAGCCCCAGCCCTGCCCTGGGAGAGAAAACCATGGCCCCTCCGGAGGCTGTCTGGGAGAAACCGAGGTCGCCTAAAAACACAACGGGAAACTCTAGCCCTTTGCTCTGATGGACCGTCATCATTTTCACCACGTCCTCCTCAGCGGCGGCGATATCCGCTTTCGCCTCTTGCGGACCGGAGGCGATCATTGCGTCGAGCCGGGTGGTGAAGTTTACAAATCCCCTGGCCCAATCCTCTTCAAAGGTGCGAGCAAGCTCTATCAGCTTGAATATGTTCGCCAGCATTCTCTCCCCGTTATGTCGGCTCATCATCACTGCGCCGAACCCGGTCTGGTTAAGGATCAATTCCAGCAGCTCAGACACCCCCACCCTGTCCCACACCTTCCGCCATTGGGTGGACACGCGTATAAACTCCTCCAGCCAGAGTCTATCCTCACCGATGATGCGGTCCGGTATCTTATCCGGCTCCGTGGGCAAGGGTTCCGGCTCCAGGTTCCCTTCGTCATCGTGAAACAGCCTCAGGATCGTTTCATCCTTCAGGCCCACCAGCGGGGAGCGGAGCACGGAAACCAGCGCCAGCCTGTCCTCTGAGTGGCCGATGTAAAAAAGCATGTTGGCCAGGTCTTTGATCTCCTGACAATCGTAAAACCCCCTCCCCTTCACCACCTGGAAAGGTATCCCGACGCGACGCATGGCCGCCTCGTTAATTTCATGATTAGAAAACGAGCGCAGCAGAAGCGCCATGTCGGAGTATCGCGCCGGGCGAGGCTTGCCATCGGCGCCCCCCACCATCACCTTTTCGGTCACCAGCCTTTTCATCTCCACGGCCACCGCATCCGCCTCCAATATCCGG
>JAOUNV010000165.1 GCA_029880775.1 Nitrospinota bacterium
AGTACCCTGTGATCCGCTCCGCGCTGGAGTTGGCGTCCACCAGTATCCCTGTTTCGGCGTCGGCCAGGAAGATGGCGTCGTTGGCCGCTTCGATGACTGACTTGTACTTCAGCTCGGTATCTTGCAGGGCCTTCTCCACCATTTTCCGGATGGTAATGTCTCGCGCGAACCCCACCAGGACTTCCCCCCCCCCCAGGTCCACCATGTTCACGTTCACTTCCACCGGCATCACGGAGCCATCCTTGCGGATATATTCCCGCTCCAGCACCATGGGGTGCCCCTCTCGAAGCCTGGCCATTATCGGGCCATCGCTATCAACCGCATTCCGTGTTACCTGCGTAAGCTTCATTCGCAGTATTTCTTTTGTCGTGTAGCCCAGGCGGTCGGCGAATATCTCATTCACATCCAGGAAATCAAGAGTCTCCGGATCGACCATGGCTATGCCATCCGTGGCTGTCTCAAACAAATGGCGATACTTGCGCTCCGCCACTTCCCGGCCCGCCTTTGCGTTCTCTATCTCCGTGATGTCCATCGACATGCCAGCCACCATGCTCGGGGTCCCGGCGCTGTCTGGCAAGGGAAACTTGTGTGTGACGAAAAGCCGCTGGCTTCCATCAGCCGGTATCCACTCCACCACCTCCTTGCCATGCCCGGTAGAGAGCACCTCCCGGTCGTTTTCACTCATACTCCGGGCTGTGGAGTCGGGCCACAGTTGGCCTGATGTTTTCCCCACCACTTGGGAGCGTTTCAGGGAGCTAAGATCCTCCCAATGCTTGTTGACATAACGGTAGCGCCCTTCCCTATCCTTGATAAAGGCCACCACCGGCGCGTGCCGCATGAAAACTTCGAACTTTCCGGCGGCGTCGGCCATAACGGCGGAGCGTCCAGCCCGAGCGCGGGCGGCCATTATCGCTCGCCGCAAACCCTGGGGGGAAAGCTCCTTGAGCAAAAGGCAATCGGCGGCGCCGAGGGCGAACGCCTCTTTGATAGCCGCCAGGTTTTCCTTTGGAAATATAACGATGACCGGGATCGGGCCATCAGCGTTTTGGGTCAGCCAGGCCCTGGCGCCCCTGCGCCAGAAAAGCAATACTGTGTCTGGCGGCTTACTCCATTCAACAGGCTCAGACTCGTCAATCAGGGAAAAAACCTTTTTTCCTGGTTTGATAATTCGGCCACGAAGAAGCGCATAATCCTTGGGAAGAAAGTTAGACGCGAATATTCTGTACATCGGAAATCCCGGCTATTCGTCAGCCAAAATATGTTAATCACATGCGGGATGGAAATCAGCGTAACGCCCCCCGGCGAAATACATCCACGAGCCCGAAACAAAAGCCGTACATACCAGGCGATTATAACATTGCGCGTGTTGAGCACGGCAAGGAATACTAAATTTCGATGATATCTAATTCAGGAAAAGGTCACAACCCATCAAGCGCCCCCTTGCCCGTTCTTTCCAGCGCCTCATGGACAATCTTTTTTATCTGGCTTTCATAATCTATGGTCAGTGTCATATCCCCCACGCCCACCGTTCCACCCTTCACCTGGCCGACCATGATCTCGAATGGAAAATCAGCCGGGTTCTCTACCATAATATCCAGAGTCGTGTTCCCTGCGCGAACCTCGGCTCCAGCAATAGTCCGCACGATCTCGTTGTTCGGTATCCTGCGGGTGGCCACGTCCAATAGTAGCGAATCCGGGCCTTCTCCATGGGTGAGCCACTGGATGTCCAGCTTGTAATTCCCTTTCATCACAGGAGTGTAGGGCCCCCAAATGTTAGAACGAGGCCCCAGGGTGAGTCCAGCCTCCGGGATATGATCCAGGTTGAACTCGTCATAATGGTAATGCCGGGTCATCTTGACCTTAAAATAATTATCGTCCCAGCCAGCCAGGTTCCGGAAAGTCCACTGCTCCGGAGGAAGAGTGGTCATGGTCGCAAAAAGCGCCGGAAACTTTTCCTTGAGCTTTTTGGCGGCGTCGATCCGCCTGGCGGGGGTGTCGTCCAGGGCCATTATCCGCAGCAGGGCATAGGCCGAGCCGGACTTTCGATACCGTTCCACCGCAGCGCTCTGGCTGCCGGTGTCCATCATCAGGTCACCCAACTCGTCATGCTTTACCGCAATGGTCCACACTGCGTCCTCTTCCGAATGGGTGTCCACTTTCACGTATTTCCCCTCCAGCAGGAAGGTGCGGTTCCCTTTCACCGGAGCGGTAAAAAGGGCCGACTCCCCCGGCTTGAGCTTTCTCCTGAATTTTTCGCCGCCGATTATCAGGCTGATATCATTCTCTTTCAAGGAGCTGTTTCGCGCCAGAACGGCGATCAACTCCGGAGCCTCGTCGGCCATGATGTATCTTCTGACATCGAACATCTTCGCCTCCGGGCCGGTGGCGAACACCCGCTCCGTCACCACAACTTCATACGAGGCGGGGAAAATGGTGGCCACCAAGCGCTGGGAAGGAAACTGGGTGGGGGGGAAAAGAACAGGCATCCCCTTGTGGATAACGATGTAATGACGCGCGTCCCTGTGCAGCACATATGACCATCGCTCCGGGCCGGTGTAGACTTCCCGGATCTTTCTGGGGTCTCCCTGGAACATTTTAATCAGGTCTTTCGGCCCCAGCACATTGGCTTCGTAATCCAGATTCTCTATCAGCCAGTTGTGGGCTATTTTGAAAGTGGGAGGAAGGGACCAGTAGGAAGTGTCCTGCAATCCCTGATACGCTCCCCACAGGACCATGGTGGAGAGAAGCGCGCCCCGAGCCAGCCGGGAGGGAACCGTCTTCAGTCCATCCAGGATGCCGATGGACACGGCCAGCAGAAGCAGGGGGATGAGGTTTAGATAGTGAAACGGGGCGGAGTTAGGCTTGGTGAACCTGCCGATGATGATAAAGATGATGGGGCTGGCCCACAAAAAGGCCATGCTCCAGCGATGTTTCCACGCCACAAAACCAAGGGCGGCGGCGCCAAGCCAAAGCGGGATAGGGTCTATCAGCCCCTTGATGGCCCACAGATGATAATCCAGATGAGTGTAGAGGACCTTGAAATGGTTCCAGAATGTATTGCTCTCCTGGGAAAAGTCGCCCAATCCTCTGGGTCGGGTCATGAAGTACAGCCTTTGCATGGCATAGTCGAACCTGGCGCCCGGATCCGAGAACAGCGTGGGATGCGCCATCAATACGAAGGCGCCGAACGCCACCAGCATTTTGAACGGCTTGTCCAGATTGCGCCAGAAATCCGCCGGGGTGGGGTGGAGGCGAAGGTAAATGAATCCCACGTAGATGAAGCTGAGCACGCCGTTATACTTGCTGGCCACCGCCAGGGCTATGAAGACTCCGGCGATTATGTAGTTGGAGGTCTTCTCCTCTTTCAGGTTCAGCGTGGCGAAGTATACCCCGCACAGCGCCAGCACGGACATGGGGATGTCGTTTATATAATAATGGTTGGCCTGCAGCTCCGTCAGGGAGACCCCCACCAGAAACAGGGTAAGGATGGCAGCGTCCTTGCGGCCTACAAGCGCGCCGATCTGGTATATAAGCCAGAAGGTGATGGCCGAATACACAAGATTGAGTAGCATGGCGCTGGTGTTTATCAGCGACCAGTCGATCTTCAGTGGGTGAAAACCCATGAAGGGCGCAAGCCAGGTGATAAACCGTACCATCCACTCCGTGAAGTGGCTGGAAAGGTCCGGGTAGCCGGTCTCGTGCAGATAGTTCCATCCCAGGTAGTGCCAGGTCACGCTGATGAAATGGACGGCGTCTTCATAGAACACCCGATCCTGAGAGCCTTGCGCCAACGACCATACCCTCAGGCCCATTGCATATGCCAGGATCAGCGCCACCACAGATGCGTTCTGGTTCTCCTCCACCACCCGGCGAGCGCGGCGAAATGGGATGGCCAACGCAGCGCGAAAGCTCTCATCGGACAGAACATATACCAGGGCTTTGAGAATGGCCGTGACCAGCAGAATCTGGAACGGCTTCACCCAGTCGTCCAGGTATATCCTGGCGCCCAGGAAGGAATAGTCGAAGGGGCCCACGTAGAAATAGTAAAGCAGGACGAGGGCGTATACGGCCAGAGCCGCCGTAAGTATGTGGTTGAAAGCGGATTTAATTCTGGAAAGCATCATTCTCGCCTGATATCTGATATTGCGCCCAAGGCTTCCTGCCAGCCGCGAGCCCTTTGTTGTTATTCATCTTCCGCGTCTTTATACCACGAATCCGAGTCCACGTACCCAAGCTTCATCAGAGCCGGAGTGATAACCGGGCCGATCTCCATACGCATCGGCGGAGTCAGGCCCGATCTCCACTTCCCCTGGTTGGCGGGACGAAGGTCGTGCGCCATGTTCCACCCCTTGTCATATTCTAGCTCCAGGAACGATAGAATCCGCTCCAGCTGCTCATCGGGTTTGTTCAAAAACTCCTCATACCGCACGTCCAGGGCGTTCCCTTCCGGGATGGCGGCCAGTCCCTCCAGCGTATATTCCACAGACTTGGCCCACTGTAGCGCGGTGAACTGGGTCAGCGAAAGGGCTTCCAGTTTCTCCTGCCATCCGGGGAAGCGGGGCCCCCAGCCTGCTGTGCCTTTCCATTTCGATTTGTTCAGGTATTTTAACGGATTGAGCGATTTCATATTCATGAACTCAAACATGCCGATCTGTATACGGTTGCGCCAGAAATGATGCAGGCGCATCATCGTGGATACCTCGCGATAGAACTTGCCAAGGCTTAGACCCTTGACGATATCCCGCCTAAGATCCCACTCGCGTTTGATGGACAAAGTCACGTCCCGCCCGTCACGGATAAGGTGTATCCACTTCGCCTCCGGGAACACCGCCTGCACGAAGGGTATCTTGAAACAGTGCTCCGGCGACTTGTCTATCACCACCGAGGATCGAGATTTATGGCGGAACAACCCGAATTCTTTCTGGATAAACGCCTTATGGGCCTGCGTTAACATCGCTTCGTCGCGCACATCGTCATCCAGGTTGCCGATTCCCCAATCCCATATGAAATATGGCTCGTACCATTGGGTGATCTTCGGGTGCCGGTCCAGCACCTCGCTGAGTATGGTGGTGCCGGAGCGCGGCGAGCCGACTATAAAAACATACGGTTTCTTGTTGGCCTCGGGAGTCGTCATCTTTTTTGTTATACGAAGGAAGAGCTATAAGGTTTAGAGATGGAATTTACCATGCTCGTGACACCGGTTACAAGCGCTCCGGGGGTGAGGCGTCTTTCCGTTTCCCCCTTAAATACAGATAACCCGCCGCAGGCCCACCCAAAAGCGAGTGCATGACCAGGATCACAGCGTGGGAGCCGAACCCAAGCAGGGCGGCCATCGACGGGTCCACCCCGAAGGCGCGCAGGGCGATGAACCAGGCGGTCTCATGGGTGCCGAAGTTTGCGACACCTTTCACCGGAAGCAGATTGACCGAAAACC
>JAOUNV010000166.1 GCA_029880775.1 Nitrospinota bacterium
GGTCCCTCCGGAAGTGGCGGATTATAACCTGCTCACGGAAAAAGAGATCGCGGAGGATGGAGACGAAGAAGCGGCTGCCATTTATGATCTGGAGGGTTTGGTAGAGGCGTATGTGACCACAGATGTGGGTCGGGCTTTTGTGGACATGAACCGGGCGGTGGATGACAGAAGAAAAGATGGTGTGGTGAAAACACACACCTGCTGGGATGTTCCCGTTTTCAACAGACCGTTGCCTGAAAGCTTGGTGGAAGAGCTTCTGGCCAAGTATCACACCCCATATCACGCCAGCCTGGAGGCACTTTGCCCTCAATTTCGACTTTGCCTTGACTGTCACACCATGGCCACCGTGGGGCCTTCCATCGCTCCCGACCCTGGGAAAAAGCGACCTTTCATCTGTTTGAGCAATGCCAAAACCGCCAGTCCTGACGCTTGGATACTGAAATTCAAGGAGTTTCTGGAGGAGGAATTTGGATTACCGGTGAATGTGAACGACCCATTCGGGGGGGGGTATATCATCAGGCGCCACTCGACCAAAGCGCCCTGGATCCAGGTGGAATTCACAAGAGATATGACTGTTTCATCCGGGCGGAAGCGCGAAGGCTTGCTCCGGGCATTGAGTGAGGTTGTAAAACTTATTAATAAGACATAGATTTAATCCTGAATATATCATTTGGCATTATGACTACTTCAGAAAACAGTTCAGGGACATGGTGGGGTGAATACTCCTTTGAAACCGGCCAGATCCAGTCCTGGAAAATCGGCCCAATAAAGCTGTATATCCAAAGGCTGCAAAACGAGTGGCTCTTCGCTTTCAAACGGGAAGATGTCTCCGCCAACGTGAAACTGGGATGGGAGCGGAACCGGGATCTGACGGAGATTCCGGACGATTGCGAGGTGGAGAGGTACGCCTTCAAGGAAGCGCCGTCGATAATAAGCCTCATACCAAAGCTGGCCGGCAAACAGGTGATCACCCGACCTACCACACCATTTACACTCATGCCAAATGAACAGGTGACAGTATACGCCGGTACACCAGTCTGGGTAAAAATCGAAACGGTGAATCCGAAAGTCAAGCTGACATCCATCTCCACAAGACGGCTATCCGACACATGGTTTGGCAAGTCCACCACCAAAGGGGAGCTATGCTACTCGACCAAGACAAAATGCAGGATACGGCAAGAGGAAGTTCCCATGAGCGCCAACAGGGCTGTGACACCGGTGCGGATCACGAATTTGAGCTCTAAGAAGCTGGAGCTAAAGGAGATTAGCCTACCCATGCCATACCTTTCCTTGTTCAAGTCATCGGATGGGAACCTGTGGACCTCTCCTGCCTCTATCATCAGGGAAAAGGTGGGTGACAAGATTACAGTGGCCTTTTCCAGAACACCACCAAAGGAGATGGAGGGGGCGGAACTAGTGGCCGAAGCGGAGAAAAAGGAAAAAAGCAATGTGATGAAAGACGCCATATCCGCGTTTTTCGGAGAAACTTTTTAATAGGCCGGGAATGGACACTTCACTTGCGTTATTAGGCGAAGCGGTGGGTAAGCTGCACCTGCCCAGCGTCATAAAAGCCTTCATTTATCTTGGCGCGGGGTATATCTTTGCCCGAATGATTGGATTTGCCCTGAAGCGCTGGCTGAAGGGGGTAGTAAGCATCCACAACACCAAACTACTAAGTCGGATAGCCTTTTATCTTATCTTCGGACTGTTTACCGTATCCGCCATGTGGGAGTTGGGATTTAATCTCCAGGTGCTATTGGGCGCTGCGGGAATTTTCACCGTGGCCCTGGGTTTCGCTTCACAGACATCAGCCTCCAATCTGATCAGCGGGATTTTTCTGCTTTCAGAAAGGCCGTTTCAGATTGACGATACAATAAAAGTCGGGGACACAGTAGGCGAGGTTATCTCCATTGACCTTCTATCGGTGAAGTTGCGTACCTTTGACAACCTGTTCGTCAGGATACCCAATGAGACGCTGATTAAATCGGAAATTACAACTCTCACCATGTTCCCCATCCGAAGACTGGATCTCCTCCTGGGGGTGGCGTACAAAGAAAACCTTGAGAATGTACGGGATATTCTTCTGGAGATCGCCGATAAAAACCCGCATTGCCTGGATAACCCGAAACCGCAGTTTTTTGTCAAGGATTTCGGGTCCTCCTCGGTCGATATACAATTTTCAGTATGGGCAAAACAGGAGGGTTTATTCAAAACCAGAACTAATATATTGATGGAGATTAAGAATGTTTTTGAAAAAAGGGGAATCGAGATTCCATTTCCCCATATCACCTTAACTGACAACCGGACCACTCCTGCCCCACCATTTATTACGGAAGACGTGTCCGGTTCACCAGAACAAACCGCCAAGCCGGAGTAACACCTACCCATATTGCCGGCGATTGGTATATCAACAAATAATCGCGAGCGGTTATGTATCCAACATATGCATCGGACGAGTGGAGCCTTTTCCGGAAAGAGTCGCATATATGTTGCGCGCCACTTTCCGTACTCGGCTGAAAAACAATGGCAGGTATCGCCCCTTCTCGATCATGATCCAGGAGAACTTGGCGTCATGGGTCCTGGGCGGGATGGGTCGTATGCTCCGCTCCGTCAAGGTAATGGCGTTTTTTTCGCAAGTGGAGAGGCATGCGCCGCACCCCAGGCAGATGGAAGTGTCCACCACGCCGAACCGCCGGGTGTCGCCGTTCGAGCCGCTTTTACCCGCACCGATACCCTTGACGTTGCACATCGCAACGCATTTACCGCAATAGTCACACAAGTCTGGGTCTATATGCGCGATAAAAGGTGTCTTCGCCACGCCATCCGGGTATCCCATCTGCACGCCATGCATCAGCACGCAGCAGCAGCGGCAACAGTTACAAATAAACGTCGGCTTATCGCGCACATTGTCGGTGATATAGGTCAGGTTGTATGACTTGGCCCGATCCAGGATCGCCAACAGTTCCTCCACGCTCTTCCGCTGCTGGAATCCCCTGCGGACCAGGAACCGGGCGCCCTCCCCCAGGGTGATGCAGATTCCATCGATGGGAGCGCCGCGCTTGCACGTCTTCCCCTCGTGCTCCTTCTTGTGACGGCAATAACACATCCCCGCCGCTCCAAAGCTGGAGTTCCTTATGATCTCCCTGGCGTCTTCGTATGAAGTGACCTTGGAACTTATCGGAATCTTGTCTTCATATGTCAGCGCGCGAGTCAGCTGGGTCCCGCTTCGCAATATTTCGTTGGTCTGGCCTGCTCGCCCCCTCTCCTCCAGGTATTCGGCCATCAGCCTGGCCACTTTGTCCATGGGGATATCTGTCCTGTTCTTCATGAATGTGAATTCGAAGAACCCGATCAACCCTGGTATCAGAAGGTAGTAGGTGATTCCCCTGTAGGGCATGTCCGCCACCAGCCCCTTCTCCGCCATCCGCTCAAGAATCGGAGCAAGCTTTCCCTCGTCCATCCCCGTGGCGTCGCAAAGCTCCGCCAATGTCGCTTCCTCCAGGGGGAACCTGGAGCCGACAAAGGCCTCCTCCTCGTCGAAAAGGATGGATAGGATCCGCCTCAGCTTGTCGTTATCCACCAGCCCCACGGGGTATTTATTCAGCCGGTCGATCAGGGGGATCAGATCCTCCTTGTATACGCTTGCGTGTCCCATAACTTCGCCTTTATGCTCCCTTACCATCAATATAGGTTTATTTACAGACCTTGTGAATTGCGGGCATTTGATGGCGGACGATGGCCGCGATGGAGTCATCGAATCGGAGTCGAGAAGCTTCACCGTAAAGTGAGCTGAAGGATTATTTCAACTGGCGGATCCCCTCTTCGTTTTGACAAAGAGGGGTTTGTTTTCAGGTTGTTTCCACGGCAGGTGGTTGACGTTTTACCTTGCCAACCAGGTAGCCGAACAGCCTGTTAATGTCGTCTCCCACCAGGTAGAAGCTGGGAACCAGCAACAACGTCAGCGGCGTGGCGAACATTAGTCCGAAACCGAGCGCCAGGGCCATGGGGCCCATATATATGTCTGTCCCGCCCACACCATAGGCCAAGGGCAGAAGCCCGGCCACTGTGGTGGCGGTGGTCATCAGGATAGCCCGCAGCCTGTCGCCCGTGGCCTCCACCACCAGCCGGAGGATCTTTGTCTCCGGAGATTTGGCGCGCTGCTCGTTTATATGGTTCACCAACACCAGCGAATCGTTCACCACCACGCCGGCCATGCCGATGACACCCAGCATGGCCAGAAAGCCGAAGGTCTCCTGATGTAAAGCAAAGGCGATAATCACACCGATCAATCCGAATGGGATGGCCATCAGGACTATGAGAGGCTGGGTGGCGGAGTTGAAGAGGAGCATCAGCAGAAAATAGATGCCAATGGCCGCCAACCCGAAGGATATGAACAGGCTTTGCATCGATTTTTCCGTTTCCTGAGCCTCGCCCCCGATCATGAACCTCATGCCGGGGTAATCCGTATCCAGGTTGAATTTCTCCTGAATCGCATCGGTGACTTCCAGCGCGGTAACCTTTTCCTGGGCCACATCGGCGCTCACAGTGGTCGTTCGTTCTCTGTCGAAATGGTGCACGTCGCTGGGGCCTGGGCTCAGCTTTAGCTTGGCCACTTCACCCAGGGCAATCAGCCGCCCCCTGTTATTGGGAATCTGGAGGCTCTCCAGGTACGAGAGTTTTCTGCGAGCCTTCTCGTGCAGGATCACGCGGAACTCCACATCCTCCTCACCATAGCGCACACTTGTGACATGTTCACCATCGTAGGCTACACGCAGGTTTCTGGCCACATCAGCCACCGTCAAGCCCAGCCTGGCCAGCTTTGTATAATCCACTACTATCTCCACCTGCTCCTTACCGAAGGCGTCGTCCCGGCCAATATCCTTGACGCCATCGACCCCCTCCAGAAAATGCGCCACGTTGTCTGTCAGTCTTTTGCGCATGCCGTCATCCGAGCCGATGATTCGCACGTTGACCGGCTTGCCGGTGGGTGGACCGCCAGACTCTACTGCGAAAAGAACTTCAGAAACTCCTTCAACTTTACCCACCTTGGCTCGCAATGATTCCACTATCTGGTCAGCGCTCCGGTTTCTTTGCGACCATGGGGTCAGGTCGATGATCATGGTTCCGCAATTTGGGCAGTTGCGCGGGGGGCCATCTATCCGAAGAAGTATACCGACCCTGGTTACATACGATTGCATTTCGTTGCCAGGCATACTCTCCACGATATTTTCTATTCTTTCCATCACATCCAAAGAGGCTTCCAGCGAGCTGCCAATCGGAGTCTCCACTGTCACATAAAACCTCTCCGCCCCTTTGGAAGGGAAAAGGATGAACTTCATGTAAGTAGAGGCGTAATACATGGAGGCTGCGAATGCGCCGATGAAAAACAGAATGGTG
>JAOUNV010000017.1 GCA_029880775.1 Nitrospinota bacterium
GGCCGAATCGGCTCTTTCTCGCTCTCCGGTTTCTTTTCATCCTCCAAGTCAGCCGATTCTGCAGGCTGTCGCTCTGGCTCGGATATATCTGGTTGAGTATCCGCCACGCTCTCCGGCGCTGGGGCGGCCTTTTTCGGGCTCACTCCAGCTTTCAGCCTACCCCTGACTTTAACGGACTTGCCGCCCATTCCCAAAAATCTTCGCGTGACCTTCATTTCCTCGAATTCTACAACGGCGCTGTCGGTCACATTCAACGTTTCCATGATTCGCGCTTTAGCTTCTTCGTTTGATTTCGCTTCTGCTTCAACCCATTCCATATTTTTTTCCTATACTGTTTTTTCTTTTGGTCCGCTTTCGTCAAAACTCTCGCGGTTGATGATCCACTGCTGAATGATCGAGAGGATGTTGTTCACCATCCAGTAGAGGATCAGACCGGAAGGAAACGAGAGGAACATGAATGTAAAGACCACCGGCATAATAAGCATTATCTGCCGCTGGGTAGGATCCCCGGTGGAAGGCGTCATCCATTGTTGCAAGAACATTGTGCCCCCCATTATTACAGGCGTCACGTAGTAGGGATCCTGGGCGGTAAGGTCCGTGATCCACAAGATCCACGGCACGCCTTTTAGCTCTATTGACTCGTACAACACCTTGTACAGCGCAAAGAAGATGGGAATCTGCAAAACCATAGGAAGGCATCCACCCACAGGATTGACCTTGTTTTCCTTGTAGAACGCCATCAATTCCCTGTTCAGCTTATCCTTATCGTCCTTGTACAGCTCTTGCAGCTTCTTCATCTGCGGCTGATATTTCTGCAGCTTTTTCATGGACCGAAATCCCTTCTGGGACACGGGGAAAAGCACCACCTTGGTCAACACAGTCAGCATGACGATGGCCCAGCCCCAGTTGCCCAGCACCGAGTGGAACTTGTCCAACAGCCAGAAAAGCGGCTGCGCTATAACGTTGAACCAGCCGTAATCTATTATCACTTTCTGGTCGTCGGCATACTCCCTTAGAATTTCGTGTCGTTTAGGCCCCAGAAAGAACCTGATGGAGTGTGTCGAGTCTGTGGAGTACTCCCACTCCAGGGTGGTGTTGTACCCATCGATATAGTTGGTTCTCACCAGTGACTCGCTAGATCCTTGAGGCATGCCGATCACGGCGTAATACTTGTGGGTGAAGGCGGCCCACACGATATCCCCCATATACTCGCGGACTCTCTTATCCTCGTCCGGGTCGTCCATGCGGAACTGGTTGCCGATCTTTAGCATGGCCCGGTGGTATGACAGGTACTGCATGGTGATCGGCTCGTCGTCGTTGAGCCCGAACCAGACAAGTGAATATTTGAATTCGCCCCATTGCGGCGCGGAGGTCACCTCCACGGAAAAATCGAACTCATACTCACCGGGACTGAACACGAATGTTTTGCGGATAGTGACTCCGGAGGAATCGGACAGCTCGAAAGTCAACTTCGTGGGCCGTCCGGCGTCTCTGATATCTATATTGTTGGAAACGGCGTTATGGCTGAATATCCGGGTGTTTATTATCCTGGAGAATTCCTCTTTCGGGAACTTGAGCCCCAAAGTGGGATATGTGGTGACTCTAATGAAATCCGCCTCGTCTCCATCCGCCTTTGCTTCCTTGAATTCTTTATCCTGCTCCAGCTTGAAAGCCGCCGGGTCCAGGATCAGCTCTGAAGGTTCGCCCTCCTGGTTGTTCAGGCCATGTAGCTTATAGCTTTTCAGGGTGGCGCCGCGGGCGGAAAGAACCACTGTGGTGGCGCCTGTGTGGATGGTGATCAACTCTTCAGAAGAAGAGGCCGAACCGGTGGAAGAAGCCGCTTTTGCCGCCGATTCCATCCCCATAGCGGCGTCTGCGGGGATGAAGTTCGGAGATTCCGATGAAACCGGATCCGCTTTCTTGGCTACATCGGTTCCAGCGGCTTGATCATCGGTCACGCCCGCTACCTTCGTCTGCCCCTCCGCCTGGGCCAATTGTCTCTTCTCCTCCGCCTCCAGCATCTGCTTTTGGCCCTCTTGCTCCAGATATTGGCCAAAACGCACCTGGTAGTAGGCGTTATAGAGGAATATCAGCGAAAAAGCCAGTATTAGGGATATGATGAAATTTCTATCAAGCATCAGGGAACCGGATCAAACCCGCCTTTGTGGAAGGGAGTGCATCTTACGAGCCGGCCGGCGGACATAAAGCCCCCCCGCAAGGCCCCATGGCGTTCCACCGCATCGGCGGCGTATTCCGAGCAAGTGGGGACATGGATGCACGCTGGAGGCAAGAAAGGCGAAACTAGCGCCTTGTAAACTCTCAGCAAGAAGATAATCAAACTTTTCATATTTCCTGGAACACCGTCGGCTGGAAGGATGTCAATTTGTAGGCCAGCCCGCCGTATTATTCGGCGAAATCAAGAAAGTCTCTAAGGATGTTCCTGTACTCCAGGTCACTAGCGCCTGGAGACACCCTGATTACTATGTCCAAATCCCTGACGAGGCGGAACCTATGGCGCCTGAAAACCTCGCGCAACAGCCGCTTGTACCTATTCCGTTTCACGGCATTGCCGACCTTCCGACCGACATCAAGGCCGACCCTGGATCGGCCAAGCCTGTTGGCTAAATAATATATAGAGATCCTGGGGCCTCTGTAGCGCTTTCCTTGCCTGAAAACCTTGACAAATTCCGGTCGCTTCCGGAGCCTGGAATCCTTGGCAAAACCATAGCCCGGATTTGCTACACAGTCAGGCGCTTGCGCCCCTTGGCTCTCCGCCTCTTTAAAACCAATCTCCCGCTCTTGGTCCTGGATCGAACCAGAAACCCATGAGTCCGCTTTCGCGGGGTACTGTGAGGCTGATATGTACGTTTCACCGTTATTCTCCTTCACGGCCTAATTCTTTATAATAACGAGATATCCTATTATGGACGTGCGTCTGCGTCAATCCAATTTAACACCTTATTTCATTTCAATAGTTTAGTCAACTTTTTCGTTGTATAGATTACCGCGCCCCAGTTAATTTATCGGGAGGCGTATATTTTGAATTGTCAGCTTCCGGCCAGAAGAACGTCTGCCCCCTTCCCCCGGGCCGACGCGGATTATACATTCCTAAGCCATTGAAATGTGCTACTATTTTTTAAATCGAATATGGGATATGGACTGCAATGGGCAACACGTTAAGAATAGTGGTGACGCTGGTTTTCGCCGTTTCCATCAGCGCCTGCGCCACTTTTGGCGGCAAGGATGGGTCGGGCAATTCGAAACGGCGCTTTACGGCTCATTCTATTATCTATTCACGGGCTCCGGAGCCGACCGTCACCACGAAGGTTTTCCGCACCGAGATCTTAACGCTTACCCGATCAAGCACAAGAAGTTTCCGATTCAGCAATTACGTTAATAAACAGAAAAATCCAGACGTGGTGGTGACGCTGGCGCTCTCCGGCGCCAGGGCCGGGCTGGCCATTTACGATGGAGCCGGCAACCCTATGATGCAGTTTCCCAGCGGCAAGGTTATCCGTGACCTGGTGGAGTTCGAAACGGAGAATAAGGAGGGCTCCACGAAAATACGCTGGTTCTTAGCGCCAAAAATGATCCTCAGCATTTTCGAGGCTTATGACGCCAACGGTGTTATGGGCTACTCGGAGAACACTGTATACCTGCTCAAATAACGCGGCTAGCTGTCTTCTCCACCGCTGTCTATCACCTCCCGCACCGCGCTGATCAATTGCTGTGCGTTGTAGGGCTTCGGCAGAAAGTGGGAAATCGCCCCGTTTTCCGGAAATATATCTTCCATCGACTTGTCGAATCCGGAGGTGAGGATCACGGAAACTTTCTTCTGGCGCATGCTCAGTTTTTTTAGAGTCTCCCGCCCGTCCATCACCGGCATGGAAAGGTCCAGGAGAACCAGCTTTATTTCCTCGGAGTTTCTGGAAAATACCTCCAGCCCCTCTTTGCCGTTGGAGGCGGTGAAGACCTTGTACCCGCTCATGTCCAGCGCTATACGGCATGCGCCACGAAGATACTCCTCATCCTCTATGACCAGGATGGCGCCCCGGGATTGTTTTGATATCTTCTCCTGAGCCTGCCCATCGGGCTCCACTGCCGAAACATCGCCCATGGGGAACATCGCAGATATCGTGGCGCCTTTCCCCGGAACGCTTTGCACCGCCACGGCCCCCCCGTGGGCGCGGACGATGCCCAGAACCACCGCCAATCCCAGTCCTCGGCCGGTGGGTTTTGTGGTGTAAAACGGATCGAAAATCTTTTGTATAGTCTCCTCTTTCATGCCAGGGCCATTGTCGGCCACCTCAAAGACCAGGCACGGCCCCTCCGGCATGTCGGGCGATTCGCAATATATTCCATCCAACTCCATGGCGCATTCCGCCTTCCAGGTGCGGATTGTCACCCTCCCCCCTTCCTCGCCGAGGGCTTCTGCGGCATTGGATATCAGGTTCATCACCACTTGCTGGAAACCCGCCACATCCAGCAAGGCCGGAGGCAGACTGGGGGACAGATCCATCGATAATTCTACCTTCTTGGAAAAGGAAACCTGCAGCAACCTGGCCATTTCACCTATCACCTGGTTCGGGTCCACCTTCTTTTGGGCGGCGGATCCTTTCCCGGTATAAGCTAGCATCTGTCTGCAGATCTCCGCGCTTCGCCGGGCGGCCCTCATCGCTTCATCTATATGGTCCCGAGCCTCACCGCTCATAGTCGATTCCAGCCGCGCCAGATCCAGGTTCAACATGATGGTGGCGAGCAGATTGTTGAAATCATGCGCCACACCGCTGGCCAGCAGCCCCATACTCTCTGCCTTCTGCGCCTGCCGCATCCTCTCTTCTAGTATCCTCTGTTCTTCTTCCATCCGGCGCCGGGCCTCTTTTTCCCTGATGAGGGAAATGCCCAATCCCGCATCCAAGGCAAGATCCCTGAGAAGATCTATCTCCTCCTGGTCGAAGGCGTCACGTTCCCTGGAATAGACCATCAGCGCCCCCCAGGAAACTTCTTCCACAATAATCGGAAAAGCCCCGGAAGAAGCGAACCCCTGCTTGAGCGCCGCTTCGCGCCACGGGGCGATTCCGGTATCGCTGGTCGTGTCGCGGTTCACTACAGGGGCAAGAGTCCTGATCGAGGTTCCCGTAGGCCCTCGGCCGGATGGTTCGTCGGCCCAGGTTACAGTGATGCCTTTTAAATAGTCGGACGCAAACCCGGCATGGGCGACGGGGTCTACCGTCTTCTTTTCATCGTTCATTTTTAAGCCGATCCACGCCATCTTATACCCGCCTATCTGCACCATGATGTTGCAGATTTTGCTCAAAAACGAAAATTCGCTACTCGCTTCGATCAGCTCATGATTTACAGCATTCAGCGCCCGTAACGCCCGGTTGGCCCTTCGCAAGCTTCTCTGAGCCGAATCGAGCCTCAGAGAAGCCTCTTTATTTTCGGTTATGTCCTCCTTGACACCAAGAAAGCCCTTCGGCCGCCCCTCTTCGTCAATGATGGGTGAGATGAAAGCCCGCTCCCAATACATATCCCCGTTCTTCCGTTTGTTCAGGAACTCGCCCTTCCACTCTTCGCCATTTTTGATCGTCTTCCACAGTTCCTTATGCACCTCCGGAGGGGTGAAGCCGGACTTTAGGATACCTGGGGTTTTCCCCAGCAGATCATCCAGGCGGTATCCTGTGACATCCAAAAACTTGTTGTTGGCGTAGGTGATAGCCCCCCCCTCGTCGGTCATCACCATGGAAACGGAACAATGGTCCATCGCCCTGGCGAACAGCTCCGCTTTCTCATCCCCAGCCCCAGAGCCCGGCACAACATGAGCATGGGCCTCCAGGGCAGGCCCTTTGTCTATGCAGGAGATAGGATTGAACTCAAACTTCATAGGCAGGGCGTTTCCATTGGCTGCCAGTACATCCAGCCGGGCGGTGGTGGCCCTTCCAGCCTTGACATGGTCTATGGCTTTTTCCAGGGCTTTCACATTCGGTTCGGATGGATTCATGATTTCCGGCAACGTTTTCGGAGCCTGGCTGGCCGTATATCCCATGATCGATTGGAGGGAGGAGGAGGCGAAAGTGATCTTCAGGTCTAAATCACACAAGAAGAATATAGAGTGTGAGTCAACGCGCTCTTTTTCGACTATGTTTCTCATTACTCACCAACCAAATGTGCGCTACGGCGCATTACCAGTGTATACCGATCATATTGCAACGGCCAGGCAACACCAATTTTTCCTCAGGTATGGCGACTTTTCAAAATCGTAATAGTATAAAGACCACTGCCGTTGTCTACAGCTGTTGTTTGGACTCAAAAAGCTTTGCCATCGTCTCCCTCAGCATCGTGGCGGCTTCGGCTCTGGATATTTTCACTATCCCTCCTTCCACCTTCTCTTCAGGCGCAGCGAAAGCCTCGTCTACCAAAATCACTATCAGCGGCCCCTTGTCGCCATCTGGTTCGTTGGCTATATCTTGCGTCAGGGCATGAGCCATATCTTTTTCATCAAGGTCGGTCACCACCAGTCGTGGCCGGATGATCCGGGCTAGTTGCGCAGCCTCCGTAGCGTCCCTGGTAATAGAAACCTCCGTCTTGAAACCCTGAATCAGATTTCCCATCTCCACTATGGAGCCCTGGTCCTTCCCCACCAATAATATTGCGGCGGAGTTGAAAGGTAGACGCATATAGAATTCGCTCCCCTCGCCCTCCTTCGATTCGAACTCTATGGCGCCCTCCATGGCGGTCATTATCTCCATGGACAACGAAAGTCCTATGCCCAGCCCCTTCTCCCCGGTAGTTCCCCGTCGGCGGCACTTCGGGTCCGCCTGGAAAAGAGCTTTAGAAAGATCGGCGTCTATACCCACCCCGGTGTCCTTCACTACGATGGCCGGCCCCCCCCGCAGAGCCATCCCCACTCGCACTTGCTCCCCAGGGTTGCTGTACTTTATGGCGTTGGAGACAAGGTTGTGCAACACTTCGGCCAGAAGCCCCTGGTCCGAATTCAGGTTCCAGCCCATAGGTATATCGTTGGAGATGGTCACGCCTTTCACCTTGGCCACCTCGCGCATTCTGTCGATCATCTCCTCCGCCATGGTCCAGCAGTTGACGGAGGCGATCTTGGGATTGATTTTTCCGTGCTTCAGCCGCCCCAGGTCCAGCAACCGTTCTATCATCATCAATAGAGAGTTTGCGGCGCCGGCGCACCGCTCCAGAAGCCGGTCCCTGGTCTGGGCCTCCATGTTCACAGTTCCCACAGCGTTTAGCATGCTTACGATGGAGCCTAGCGGCTCGCGCAGGTTGTGCGACAGCAAGGAAATGAACGTGTCCTTTAACTCAGTAGCTTTTAGCGCCTCTTGAACAGCCGCGGCAAGTTCGCGCTCGGTCCTTTTTCTGGATGTAATGTCCCGAACGGCCAGAACTCCTGCCATATTGCCCCGGTTGGGTATGTTCCGGCCACGAAGCTCCAATGTCATGGCGGATACTGCGGATACTTGGGCGCTGTGGCGTGTTATTTCCAGGAACCAGTAATCCTGGTCGTCCCGAAGTTCTTTTTCAACTGCCGCGCGGTCACGCGTACCCACCAAATCGGCGAGAGCCATGCCATGTATCAGACGATGGTTGACACCGAACATTTTTGAAAACCGCTGGTTGGCGTCCACAATTCGACCGTTTTGATGGATCGCTATCCCCTCGAAAGCCGCGTCCGCCAGGGCCTGCATCCTCGCTTCGCTATGGCGCAAGGCCTCTTCCGCCATTCGCCGATCCTTGACTTCACGATCCACCTCGGCCACTTTCGCCCGGAGCATGTCGTTAGCGTCCTCCAGTTCATCCGCCAGGGCGCGCTGGGTGTCCTGCATCCTCTTTTTCTCCAGGAACAGGGCCATCTTTGCCCGGAGCAGGGCGAAGTCATATGGTTTGACGATGTAATCCTCGGCCCCGGCTCCCAGGCAGCGAGTGGCGCTTTCCACTTCGTCAACTCCGGTGAGAACCAAAACAGGGATCTGACTCAGTTTTTTGTCCGACTTGATACTCTCCAGTACCTTATATCCGTCGATTCCAGGCATTAACAAATCGAGCAGTACCAGGTCCACCTGGTTCCTGTTTAAAAGCCCCAAGGCATGGGGCCCGCTGTCGGCCACCAGCACTTGATGCCCCATCTCAGTAGAAATCAGACGGGTCAGCATGGCGCAGGTCTTTTCGCAATCGTCCAGGATCAGCACAGTTTGGGCATTTACGGGAGGGGTTTGGCTGGTTTCCGCCATAACATGGCTGTGGAACCGGGATCCCAGGAACGCGGCCATAGCAACACCTCCAAACAACAAAAGTCTCGGCTTTCTCTGCTGACCCCGACCATAGCGCAATGAAAATCCCGGAAGCGCTAGTCAAATATCATGACAAACCATCAATCTGATTGCAAGAGAATTATGTAGGGTAGCCTTGGCTGAAAGCTGGTTATGCGATACCGAAACAAAGGAAGCAGAAGAAAAAAGGGAGTAACATAACGTTGCTGTATGGGGCTATACAAAACAGCCTGCGCCATGCGCCACTCTGCTGTGAGCTTGATGCCGGGATGCGGCTTTATTTCTTCCTGATCACCGATGCGAAGAAACCGTCCATGTCATGCATACCCGGCAATATAAGCATATCCCCGGTCTCGGTTTCGAAATCGAAAAGCCTGGGATTCCGGGCGCTTGCGCGTACCCGGATCAGGCTCTTGTCGCTCTTAAGGAGCTTTTCCACATTATCTCTCCCTTCCTCCGGCTCAACAGAGCATATTGCATATACAAGCTCGCCCCCAGGGGCCAGGAATTCGACCGCTCCCGCCAAAAGCTCGCTTTGAATCCGACTCATCTTTTCTATCAATTCCACGCTCTTACGCCATTTCCCCTCCGGATGACGCCGCGCCAGGCCGGAGCCGGAACAGGGAGCGTCCACGAAAATCCTGGAAAACTCCCCTCGCACGGGCCAGAGGCGTGTCATATCCGCCAGGATCGGGTAAACGTTGCCGATTTTCTGTCGCGCCATATTCTTTTTCAATGAGATCAGCGAGCTAGGATTGAGATCGAAGGCCATCACTTTGGCGGCGAGCTGGGCGAAAAGCCCGCTTTTTATCCCTTTGCCACAGCATACATCCGCCACTGTGTCTTCCTTGCCTGGCGCCAGCAAGCGAGAGGCAAGGTAGGATGCGGCGTCCTGCGGCTGGACTACACCATCTGTAATCAGGGGGGAGTCTGGCGGCAGAACCCCATCGGTGACCTGGAGCAAACCCTCATCCCAGGCGACAGGTTTCGCCTCTATGCTGTTATCGCCTAAAAGCTTTGCCACTTGTGAGGATGTATATACAGGTATATTGAGCCGGATGTAAAGAGGCGACTTGGCCTGACACCCGGCGAGAATCCGCTCCGTGGTCGCTTCCCCAAAATTCTCCACCCACCTGGCCACCCAATAGTCTGGGAAAGAGTATTGTTCACCCAACCTTCTGGCTGGCGGCAGGCCTTCTGGCTGAAGCAGCTTCGCCACTTCCCAAATGGTCATTTCCTTGCCTCCAGCCCGGTCTATGGAGCGCAGGCTCTGGCGCAAGGCGGCGTTGACAAACCCGGCGGCCCTGGAGGTCTTTTTCCACGATTTGGCCAGTTCCACCGATTCGTTGACAGCGGCGAACCTGGCCCTGTCCATGCCCAGGGCCTGATACATCCCCATGCGCAGGATAGCCAATACCGGGGTGTCCATCGACTGAGCAGGTCGGCCAGAGCCGTGGGAAAGGATGAAATCAAGAGCCCGCATGTGCCGCAACGCGCCGTGGCAAAGCTCGGAAACGAAGGCTCTGTCTCTGCCATGCAGTCCATTTTCGGCGCAGAGGCGCGAGATCACAGCGTCGGGCCGGCCATGGGTGGCCTCCATCGCCAGCAGGGCGCGCAAGGCTGTTTGCCTGGGTATGTCCACCATTGGCTGGATCTACAGGGTGGAAATGGCCGCCGGGATCAGCCGGGGGGCCAGAGCATGATTCTTCCACCTAAAAGGTGGAAATGGATGTGAAACACCGCCTGGCCCGCGTCGGCGCCGTTGTTCACCACCACTCGAAAGCCTGACTTGTCGATACCCTCCTTCACGGCCAGATCGTTGGCCAGAAGCATTATCTCCCCGATAGTCAGCTTATCCTCCGGGGTCAGCGACAAGTTATTCTCAATATGCTTTTTCGGGATAATCAGGATGTGGGTGGGCGCTTGCGGATTGATATCCCGGAAGGCGAACAGGGTATCGGTCTCCGCCACTTTTTGCGAGGGGACGACACCATTGGCTATCTTGCAGAATAAGCAGTCACTCATGAGGGATATTCTATCAGTTTCCCAGTTTGTGCGTGGGTCGACATCTGGTGGCCCCTAGATGTCACTTAGGGAGAAGCTGAGAAGGTCGCTCAGCTGCTGGTCGGATATCTCCTCACCTGTTTTAATAAACACCCTGTCGTGGTATATGCTCCCCCATCCGCTCAGTTCCTCATAGCATTGGATAAACCGGGGGGTGACAGTCTCCATGACTACATCCACTGCGGCCAATGGGGAGACTTGCGGTGGAAAAACCATCTTGAATAGATGATGGGTCTCCTCATAAACGGTGGAGATGAGGTATATATTCATAGCGGTCAGTTCGCCACGGAGGATTTCGGTGAACTTTTCCCGCATCTCGGTGGTCATTTCCGGCTCCAGCTTTGGCGCCAATACCAGCAAGATGTTAATGTCGGAAACGATCTGATAATTTCCCATAACCACCTTTCCACGCTATTTTACACGGGAGCGCCAGATGGGTCCACCCCTTCCGGGAATATAATTGATCAGGCGGTTATAGCCAATTTCCTCTTCAGAATATGCGCGTTTATGTGTCGCTCCCCTTCATGTGAAACGACCCGCTCGCGCCCCAGCCGACCCGGTTTTATAACCACTTTGATGGAGGACTCATTTGGTATTAGCTGATCATAAAAGTCTTCTTTTACCTGAAGGCGACGGGATCCATATCACTGCCGCCATGGCTGGAAATTAGAGGTTCCCTATAATGTGTTGAGGCCTCAGCGCCAACTTTAATATCCATGTCCCAGAAAGAAAAAGGTACGTTGATATTGAAGTATTGGGGGGGGAGCCGGGGTCAGCCGACCCCGGTGAAGCGCAACTGGGGGTGTAGGGTTCACAGAGTCGGCGATCACAAATACATTCGTCCGGCGCTGCAAACTGTTATAATGACGCAGGTGGCGCGGGGAGGCGCCCTGGGGTATAGGGGAGCGCCCGCCACGGATGGATAACCCAAATATGAGGTGGATCATGGGCAAGGACACAGTCACAATCACCGACAACTCAACCGGCAAATCAGCTGAATTCCCCATCAAGCGCGGCTCCCACGGGCCAGCGGTCATGGACATCTCCACGTTGTACAAGGAGCTGAAGATGTTCACTTATGATCCGGGATTTTTGTCCACCGCCTCGTGCGAGAGCAAGATTACATTCATCGATGGCGAGAATGGTGTCCTGCTATACCGTGGATACCCCAT
>JAOUNV010000167.1 GCA_029880775.1 Nitrospinota bacterium
CTGGAGTGTCCAGAAACACCACATGCCCCTTGCCTGGAACTTCGACTTTATACGCGCCCACCCTTTGGGTGATACCCCCTTCTTCCTCTTCGGTGACGCGGGTCTTTCGTATGGTATCCAGCAAGCTTGTCTTGCCATGGTCCACGTGGCCCATAATAGTCACCACTGGGGAGCGGGGGATCAATTTTTCCTTGTCCTCCTCCTCCTCAACGGCGCCTTTCTCCGCTTCCTCCTCCCTGGTGATCAGCTCCATACCCATCTCCGTGGCCATTTCCCGCGCCATTTCCACTTCGATAGTCTGATTCAGCGTTGCCATGATCCCTTTGCCGATCAGCTTGCTGATAATCACGTTGACGCTATGCCGGGTTTTCTCCGCAAATTCCTTCACGGTGGTGGCCTCGTCTATGATTATTTTCTTCGCCTCGGCAGCGGCCTTTTCCCGCTCCTCCTCCTCGATGAGCCTCTTAAGCTCTCTCTCCTCGGCCTCGGCGGCTCTTTTGCGTTCCATCTCCTCACGGCTAAGCTTCGGCCCCCTCTCCCGCTTGGACTTGACCCTTCCCTTATCTTTTTGCTGATCCCCGGGCCATCTCCTCTTGTCGGCGTCTCTTTTCCATTTTGGAGCCCCGCCACCGCCGCGCTTGTCCATTTTTCTTCCAGGCGCGTCTGGGGCCGCCGCAGGGCCTCCCCGGTCCGGTCTGTAAGGCGATGGCCTGTCGCCGGTGAATGTCCTGGGCGGGAACGGCTTTCTGTCCGCCGTTGGCCGGCCGGTTCTGTCACCCGGAGCGGAGGTGGATGGCTTGGCGCCCGTAGGCTGCCCTGGGCGGCCGGGCCCGCGCCCGGAACGGCTGGGAGCCTGCCCCGTCCGTGGGGGGAGTTTTATATATTCGCCGGAAGGCCCTGGTGGAATCACAGGCAAACGCTTGATGGTTGAAGCGTCTCGGGTTGGTGGCTTGGGAGCTTTCTTTGGCTTCGGCTCCTCCAATGGGGCTTTCTCCACCTCCGGGCTTTTCTCTTTGCTCGCAGGTTTCGGGGGTGGTTCAGCAGCCTCGGGAGCTTTTGGCGGCGCCTGGTCGGCGGTCGGCTGTGGAGCCTTGGCTTTTGCTTCCGCCGCTTTCGCCTTGGGTTTGGCGGGCTTCTTTTTTGGCGGTTTGCCAAGGTCCTGCAGCTTCACCTGGCGGCGGAGCCTGTCGGCCAAATGAAACTCAATTGAGCTGGAGTGGCTCTTAACGGGGTACCCCATGCCAGCCAGCATGTCGATCAAGACCTTGTTCTTTACAAAGAGTTCCCTGCTCAGCTCATATACTCGAATACCGGACAATTCATTCTCCCTAGGCGTTAGGCCGGGCGCGGCCACGAAAACTTAAACAAGCAATGGTAACACTTGACGGGCCATATTCAAACATGATTAGCGCATTAGCCAAAAGAGGGCCAGGATTATCCGTGTATGGAAAAGCTCAGGTTTATAAGTCTTGAATAAACAGTTCGGGGTTTAGAATCCATTTCAAGGCCCAATCCCTCTGGTTTCTCCCTTGAAGACAGGCCATCGTACATGTGTTGAACTCTACCAGGCCGGAGGCGCTGGCGCCTGTGAGGATAAGGTCTACCAACTTCCCCATGAAAGGCAGGTGCCCCACCACAAGGGTGTCCTCGCCAAATTTCATTATTTCCTCCAGCGCAGGCTCGGGATTGTCCATTGGGTTTAGCCCTTCCATGGCTTCAATGTTGGCTTTTCCGCCCATGGCCTCGGCGAAGATTTCCGCAGTCTGCCTGGCTCTTGTCTTGTTGCTGTGGCGAATCTGGCCGAACTGGACCACCCCCCTGGCCATGAAGATTGCCATAGCCTCCACTTCCTTGCGGCCATTCTCGCTCAGCGGTGAATCGGGATTGATATGTTTCGCTACAGCTTCGCCGTGTCTTGCCAAATATAGTTTCATGCCGCTCCCTCTTTTGGGGCGTATAATATACCAAAATATCGGACGAAAAAACATTTATTCTATTCTGCAATATCCTCGCAGCCTACTGAGTTCCCATCCGGCGGCCAACAGGAAAAGGCATGAAGTGAAACGATACTGGTTTAATTTGGGAATCGAACTGCGGATTGTATGTTAACATTCATTTTTTATGGTTATAGTCAGTTGATTGTATGAGCGAAAAAGAGGTGGCCCCGACGACAGCACTGGTCATCGACGACGATCCAGAGATGATCCTCATTCTTCGGCATTCCCTAACGACCCACGGGTTTGAAGTACTCACGGCCCAATCCGCCGAAGAGGCGTTAAGCGCAGTGGCGGAGGCTCCGATAGGTGTCATAATCCTGGACCTGATGCTACCTGGAATGTCCGGGATCGACTTTTTGAAAAGATTAAAGAGCAACCCGGCATGGCGTTCCATCCCGGTGATCATCGCCACAGCCAAGGAAAGCGCGGAGGATGTGGAACTGGCCCTGGCTGAGGGCGCCCACGATTATTTAAAAAAGCCTTTCAGCAATATCGAGTTTTTGGCCAGGATCGGCGCTATGCTCCGCGAGAAAAAGCTGCGGGACAAGCTGGAAAATTCCAACACCGAGCTTCTGCGCCTGTGCCAGATGAAAGATGAATTTTTGTCCATGGTCTCCCACGATATCCGCACGCCGCTAAACTCCATAGTCGGATTCGCCGATTTTCTGTTGGAGGCGAAGATGGGAGACTTGAACGAAAAGCAGGCCCGCATGGTGGACGTGATTAAAAAGTCAGCCAAGGCGCAACTTTCGCTGGTGGAAAACCTTCTGGAGGTGGCGCGGCTCAATTCGGGCAGGGTGGTGCTGAGGCTGCGCCAGGCGGACCTGGCGGGCATCGCCCAGGAATGCTATGACGGAACCAGGCCCAGCGCCCAGAAAAAGAATATCGAATTTGTTTTCTCCGCCAGGGATGGAATGGTGCCTGTGATGGTGGATGACCAACGCATCTGCCAGGTTGCCAACAACCTGATTTCCAACGCTTTAAAGTTCACTCCCAGAGGCGGGAGGGTGGAGGTGAACGTGTTCCGGGAGCCGACGAGTGGTGTGCTTTGCATCCGGGACTCAGGGCCCGGCATCCCGGAGGAGGAGATGGTGAAGCTTTTCAACAGGTTCGAGCAGACCAGGATTAAAGCCACCGCCGGCGAAAGCGGGTTCGGCCTGGGGCTTGCCATCGTGAAAAATATTGTTGATATGCACAATGGCCAGGTGTGGGTGAAGAGCAGATCTGGCGAGGGTTCCGAGTTTTTCGTTCAGCTTCCACTCAAAGAAATAGCCTCGCCCGACTGATATAATGCTATTGTCAAACTAGGAGGCATACGCCTCCATCAACCCGAACAATGCAAAAATATGACAGCTAACAACGATCCGTTGATTCTGGTGGTGGACGATGAGGAGGACAACCTGATGGTCCTCAAGGGGCGGTTGGGCCGCCGGGGCTTTGATGTGAAATGCGCCCAAAGCGGCCCGGAGGCGATCAAGCTTCTCGAAAGCGTTACTCCTGATCTTGTGCTACTGGACATGATGATGCCCGGCATGGACGGCATAGAAACCCTGAAACGAATGAAGGATATCCATTCCAGCGAGTTTTTGCCGATAATTCTTCTCACCGCCAAGGACGATAAGGACTCTCGGATAGCCGGGCTAGAGGCTGGCGCGGATGACTATATCGGCAAGCCTTTCGATATCGACGAGCTGAACGCCCGGATAAACGCCATGCTCCGGATCAAGGCTCTTTCCCGGGCGCTGGAGGACACGGAATGGGAAGTGCGGCGGCTGACCACGGAGCTGAAAGGGCAGTATAAATTCGCCAACATCATCGGCTCCACCGAGGCGATGCGGGAGGTGTTCGAAAAAATGCGGGGCGCCGCCACCATCACAAGCCCGGTGGTAATTACAGGCGAGTCTGGCACTGGCAAGGAGCTTATCGCTCGGGGAATCCATTACTCCAGTTCCCTGGCTGATAAGCCTTTCGTCCCTGTCAATTGCGCTGCCCTGCCGGCGGAGCTGATAGAAAGCGAGCTGTTCGGCCACAAGAGAGGGGCGTTCACCGGCGCCGTGTCGGATTCATCCGGGCTTTTCCGCAAGGCTCATGGGGGCTCCATATTTCTGGACGAAATCGGGGATCTGCCCAAGGACGCCCAGGCTAAGCTTTTACGGGTGTTGCAGGAAGGCTCCGTGCGCCCCGTGGGCGGCACCGAGGAGCTGAAGGTGAATGTCCGTCTGCTGGCGGCCACTAACGTGGACCTGGAGGAGAGGGTGGAAGATGGCCTTTTCCGTGAGGATCTTTATTACCGTATAACGGTGCTCTCTATAGAGGCTCCCCCGTTGCGCCGCCGCAAACCAGATATCCCCCTGCTGGTGAAATATTTCATCGGCCTAATGAACGAGAAATTCGGCCGCTCGGTGAAGGGGGTGGAGGATGCCGCCATGAAAGCGCTGACCGAGTATGACTGGCCCGGCAATGTGCGGGAACTGCAGAACGTCATCGAGGGATGCTTTGTGTATGGAGACATGGAATGGGTGTCGGAGCGGCACATCACATTGCGCAAGCCATCCAGAAAAAAGGCGGAGGCGGAGGCGGCGGCGGCGGCGACAGGCGCCATGACGCATGGCGACGCTGACGAATTTTTGACCCTGGAGGAGATGGAAAAGGCGCATATCGAAAGGGCTCTTGCCCTGTCGGACAACAACAAGGCCAAGACGGCCAGGCTGTTGGGAATGCATCGCTCCCGCCTGTACAAGAAGCTGGAAGCCTACGACCTGGGGCGTTAGCCCGCCGCAAGGAACGGCTTGATGGACCGAGTGGGTTCGAAGGGAAGAAACAGCGTGAATATGGAGCCTTTTCCCTTTTCGCTTTCCGCTTTTATCCATCCTCCATGCAGCTCGGCCAGGCGCCGGGCCAGGTTCAGCCCCAAGCCGGTGCCGGAGTAATTGCGCGTGTTCGCCCCTTCGGCCTGACGAAACCTGTCGAATATTATCGCCTGATCCTCCGGCGACATGCCGATGCCTGTGTCGACGACTCTCATTATGGCGCCCCCTCCATCCCCGGAGCGGAGTATCTCCACAACCACACTTCCCTTGTCGGTGAATTTTATGGCGTTGGACAAAAGGTTGATGGTTATCTGGAGCACCTTGTGCTCGTCCATCAAAAACTCTGGCGGCTCGTCGAGGACCTTGTAGCTTATTTCCAGGCTCTTGTGTCTGGCCAGCGAGGAAACCGTGGCCACGGCGTCGGCCACCACTTCTTTCAGGTCGCTTCTCTCCAGGAACAGGTCCATGTGCCCCGCCTCTATTTTGGCCAGGTCCAGAAGGTCGTTGATCATCACCAGCAATCTGCGGGAGTTGAGCAGTGATCTGTTGAGCATGTCTTG
>JAOUNV010000018.1 GCA_029880775.1 Nitrospinota bacterium
AAAGTCCGGCCTGCCTCCTCCTCCTCCGCCCACGATGGCAGCCACTTCCTTTATTATCTTTCCCGCCTGGATTTTTTTAGTCATGTCATCGGTCACGCCCACCGCCACCAGAGCTTTTTCCCCCTGCCGTGCCATCACCACTATCACGCCGCCGCTCTTGATCCGGTTCTTCTGGTTGTCCACGTATGCCCGCAAGGTCTGCGCGTCGGCCCCTTCCACTTCCCGTATGTGATAGATGGTACTCGATATCTCATCCTTCATTTCGAATTGGGACGAGTCGCTCCCACCTCCGCCGGAAGCCAGCTTCTCCTTCAGCTTCCGGTTTTCCCTTTCCAGCTCCCTGGCGCGGTCCACCTGTTTTTGCGCCAAGGTGGCCAGGTCCGCCCCGCCGCTTTTCAGCGCCGCGCCGATGCGGGCCAGCTCTTCCTCACGCGCGCGGACATGAGCCAGCGCCCCAACGCCAGTCACCGCTTCGATCCTGCGCACCCCGGCTGCCACGCCACCTTCGGAGACGATCCGGAACAGCCCGATATCCCCGGTGGCGCGGGCATGGGAGCCGCCGCAAAGCTCCATGGAGAAATCCCCCATGGTCACCACGCGCACGGCGTCCCCATATTTCTCGCCGAACAGCGCCATCGCCCCGGAGGCCACCGCCTCCTCCACGCTTTTTTCTTTAGTCTCCACCGCCGCGTTGGCCATGATGTTTTCGTTTACCATGGTCTCTATCCGGGTAAGGTCCACCGGGTCTGGCGCGATGAAGTGGGTATAGTCGAACCGTAGCCTATCCGGCGCCACCAGGGAGCCTGCCTGTTTCACATGAGCGCCGATAACCTGGCGCAAGGCCGCGTGCAGAAGATGGGTGGCGGAGTGGTTGCGGCGGATATCAGCGCGGCGAGTGCGGTCCACCAGGCATGTCAGCTTATCCCCGGTCTTCAGCGTCCCTTTGGCGATCCGTATTTTGTGCACCCATCGAGCGCCGTCCGGCTTGGTGACTTCCAGGACCTGGGCGTGTACCGAGTCGTTTTCCATCACTCCGGTATCGGTCGCCTGTCCGCCAGACTCGGCGTAGAAGGGTGTCTTATCCAGGATGATTTCCACTTCCTCCCCATCGCCTGCCTGCGGGATAACGGCGCCATCCTTGATGATGGCGGTTACCACGGAGTCCACGGTCTCTTCCTCATCATAGCCTGTGAATCTGGTCGGCTCGCCAGAGGTGTATACACCGGCGGTCTTGGCGGCGGCGCCACCCTTCCACGATTTGCGCGCCTTCTCCTGGGCCTGGCCCATCAGCGCGTTATAGCCCTCCATATCCATATCCAGGCCCGCGTCGCCGATGATGTCTCGCGCCAGATCCAGCGGGAAGCCGTATGTGTCGTATAGGCGGAAAAGCTGGGCTCCGGCGATGGCTGTTTCATTCTTGGCGCGGGCCTCGCCGATCATCTCCTCTATCATTTTCATCCCATGCTCCAGGGTGGAGGCGAAGCTTCTCTCCTCCGCCAGCGCCACGCCGGTGATGGCCTTGGCCGCCTCCTCAAGCTCCGGATAACTCTCCTTCATCATTTCCACCACGATGGGCGCCAGCTTGTATGCGAAAGGCTCGTTCACCCCCAGCATCCTGCCATGGCGCAGCGCCCGGCGGACGATCCGACGCAGCACATAGCCGCGGCCCTCGTTGGAGGGGTTGATCCCATCCGCCACCAGAAAGGCGAGCGCGCGGACATGGTCGCCGATCACGCGGAAGGATACGTCGGTCTCCGGGGAGGCGCCATACTTCGCGGCTGTCATCTGCTCCATTCCGGTTATGACCGGCAGAATGAGGTCTGTGTCGAAGTTGGTGGGTTTCCCCTGGATTACGGAGGCGAGCCTCTCCAGCCCCATGCCGGTGTCTATGCTTGGGTTTGGCAGAGGATTCAGCTTTCCATCGGCGCCTCGGTCGTATTGCATAAAAACAAGGTTCCACAATTCAATGAACCTGTCGCATTCGCATTCCACATCGCATTCCGGTCGGCCGCAGCCGGTCCCCTCGCCCCGGTCTATATGTATCTCCGAGCAGGGGCCGCAGGGGCCGGTATCGCCCATACTCCAGAAGTTATCCTTCTCGCCCAGGCGGATGATCCTCGCCGGTGGGAGGCCGATCTTCTTCTCCCATATGGCGTGGGCCTCGTCGTCCTCTTTGAAAACGGTGATATACAGCTTGTCGGCGGGGAGTCCCATAGTGTGAGTCATAAACTCCCAGCCATACTCGATCGCCTCCTCCTTGAAGTAGTCACCGAATGAGAAGTTGCCCAGCATCTCGAAGAAAGTCTGATGCCGCGCGGTGCGGCCCACGGCTTCCAGGTCGTTATGCTTGCCGGAGACTCTCAGGCACTTTTGGGAGGATACGGCGCGGGAGTATGAACGCTGTTCGGCGCCGGTGAAGACGTTCTTGAACTGCACCATCCCCGCGTTGGTGAAGAGCAAAGTGGGGTCGTTGTGCGGGGCCACGGAGGAGGAGCGCACTTGTGTATGCCCCCTGGAAGAGAAGTAGTCCAGGAACTGGCGGCGTATCGCTGCGCCCGTCAACAAATTCATATTGCTCGAACCTATTCAACCGTATGATATTATTGTTAAAACGAGCTATTGTACCTGTTTTGACCTTCTTCCAAAAGCGTAAAGAGGGACCATGACCAATCCCACCACCACCAGCGCCCCAAATGAATTGTGTAAAAAATTATTCGAGGGAAGCCTGTTTGTCGAAAAGGTCTCCCTAGGGAGGCTATTCCCACAGCTTGCCAGGGATTGCCGCGTCTGGGGTGCGTTGGCGCTGGCCGTGTTGGTATCGTGCCAGAGTGCTCCGATCACTCATCGGCCCCAGCTTATGATCATGGATGGGAAAACTGAACTGGCGCTGGGGAATGAGGTGTACCGGGACATGATAAGCCAGGCCACCGTGGTGAAAGACGCGAGGCTGAACAGGCTGATGGTGACGGTGGGTCGCCGGGTGGCGGCCGCCACGGGGAGGGAGGATATGGACTGGGAGTTTACCCTGGTGGACACAGAGGCGCCCAACGCCTATTGCCTGCCTGGTGGCAAGGTGGTGATAAACTCCGGCATCCTCCCTATTGCTCAAAATGAAGCGGGGCTGGCGGCGGTGATGGCCCATGAGGCTGGGCACGCTATCGCCCGTCACGGGGCGGAGCGCGGCAGCCATGCCAGGGTGCGGGATCTAGGGGTGGAGCTGGTGGATATGGGGCTGGGGCACACTCTGGCGGAGAAGACCAAGCTGCGTCTGGCTTGGGGGGTGGATTTTGTCATTTCGCTGGCCCTCCCCTTTTCCCGGACCCATGAGCTGGAAGCGGACGAGATGGGGCTGATCTACATGGCCAGGGCGGGATATGACCCAAGGGAGGCGATGGAGTTCTGGAAAAGGATGGCGGAGTATGGACAGGGCGAAAAGAGGCCGATGTTGGATTTTCTCTCCACCCATCCGACAGATAAAACCAGGCTGTGGAAAATACAGCTTTTGATCCCCAGGGCCATGAAGGAATATGATAAAACAGTTAAACTTGGAATGGGAGAGGATATTTTATGACTTGTTCGACAAGGAAACGGGCTACGTTGACCATCGCGACCATGGTCATCACCACCATGTTCTGCGCCGCGGGGTTGGTTTGCGCCACCGGGGCGGAGGCCAAGGGCAAACCACAATTCATGATAAAGTTCGAGCCGGGGACTACGACCATCATCCATAATGAGAGGGCCATTATGAAGGCGGCCATGTATGCCGTGGAAAAGGGATACACCTTGCAGATAGAGGGGTTCTCCTGCCTGGCGGACGCGGACGCGAGCGCCGCGCCCACCTTCCGGTTGGATCTGGCGGGGAAAAGGGCCGAGGAGGTGCGAACCAGAATAATGAAGTATGGCGTCCCCAGCAACAACGTGTACAGCATATCCTACGAGAGGGGGCAGTGCGCGGCGGTGATCACCGTCCTGAAATAAGTTTCCAACGCAGATAAAGGCGCTGGTTTGAATTTAGCTTCAGCAGAAAGTCGGTCGCCAGGCTCTTTTCCGCAAGGCCTGGCGCCGGTGACGCTCAGCAGGATGTCATGGCGCGTTTTTTCCACTGCTCCTCATTCACACCCTTAATCAAGAGCCACAGGAAAAATGGGATTTCCCCGATAATCGCGGTCACTGAAACTATGCCGGCAAGCAGACCCTTGTTCCCAGGGAAAAGCATATTCCCCAGGCTGTCTGTCATGTATCCCAGCGAGGCGATTGTCATCAAGACTCCCAGTGCTGGGGGGAAAAAGCCTGATTTGTAAATCAAGTATCCAAGCGCAAGGCAATGAAGCCCAAAAAACGCCTCCCAGATATAGGCCCCATGGTCGTGAACTTCTAGAAGCAACATCACGAGGGCGCTCAATTGATCTTCGTTAAATACCGCCAAATAGCTAACGCCGCTCAAAAGCGACATAACGGCGAAATGAAGGAGCAGGTTGGAACCCTGGATAACAGCCATAGCCAACCTGAAAAACGCCGCGATCATGGAACCCGCCACGCTCACCGATTTGAATAAAGCGTAGAGCATGACAACCATCACCACCTCACTTAAAAAAATGATGGTGTCGCTGATGATGCCCATGCGGAAAAGTGTCTTTGAAGCAATAATGTTTTTCGCTGTCGCTGTGGCGTCTTCGGGAACAATCAAAGTGGTGGGGACATACATCATGCTGAATGGGCCGCACACAAGGAGAATCAGGAAAATAATCCCAGCGACTCTTGTGTAAATGAGTGGAGATGTCACCGAGGCGCTTGTTGTCATTTCATTTTCCTTTCAATTGCCGGTTTTAATGGGAATTACTATTTTCCCTTTGAAGCTCCCCTGGCTGAAATAATGGAAAGCCTCCACGGTTTGGCTCAGCGGGAAGACTTTGTCGATAACCGGTTTCATTTTCCCTGTTTCAAAAAGCTCGTTCATATGTTCATAGCCCTCCTTGTCCGGACTATGAATGACGATACCCATTTTCTTGTCTCCAAGCCTGGAAATCAAAGGCCCAAGCAACGCTATCTGTATGATCCGACCTATGGAACCGCCTATTACGCCAAAACTTCCATTAGGGTTTAATGATCGTTTGTAATCGAAAATGGAGCGGTTCGCCACCACGTCAAGAATCAGGTCGTATCGCTTCCCGTTTTTCGTGAAATCCTCCCGGGTGTAATCAATGACATGGTCGGCGCCCAGGGATAGCATGGTCTCCAGCTTCACAGCGCTATCCACACCGGTCACCTCCGCTCCCATTGATTTGACCATTTGCAGAGCAAACGAGCCCGCGCCGCCTCCAGCCCCGTTAAACAGCACTTTATTTCCCGGCTTTATCTCCCCATGGAATTGGAGACCCTTATAGGCAAGCAGCCCAGCCTGTGGAATAGCCGCCGCCTGTTCGAATGTCATACTCGCAGGCTTCGGCGCCAGAATATTTTCAGAGGCGCATGCGTACTCTGCGAAACCACCAAACTTCTCCCCAATAGACAGATCTCCATACACCTCGTCACCAGGCTGGAATCGGGTAACCTTCGCGCCCACCGCTTCCACTATTCCCGCCACATCGCAACCAAGGATAGGGTGTTTTGGGCCCGTCACACCGAACAGAAGACGATAAATGGCAGGCTTGCCGGTCAGCATGTCCCAGTCCATGGAGTTTATCGACGCCGCATAAACTTTTATCAGCGCTTCGTTATCTTTAGGAGTGGGTTTTACCACCTCCTGGAGCTTTAGAACTTCTGGCGCCCCGTAACCATCGTATACAATCGCTCGCATTTTCCCGCCAATCATCATTCACCACCTGAATTATGGTTTTAGGTTACAGTAATCACGACACTTCCCTTTTTAAGTCCCTCCTCAACATAACGATGAGCCTCGACAATTCGCTCCAGCGGATAGCGACGGTCTATCACCGTTTTTATCACTCCCGCCTCAATGAGCCCTGCAACGTCCATGAGACTTTCTTTTGTAAAGGGCGCCAGCGAGCATATGACTTTCCTGCCCCCCAGGATCGAAGTCATGAACATTTGGCCGACCTCTCTCATGCCGAACGCGGAGGCAAGATAACGTCCGTTTTCCGTGAGCGACTCTTTGCAACTCGCATAGGAGCTCTTCCCGAAGGTGTCGAAGATGACATTGTAGGTCTCGCCGTTTTGGGTGAAGTCCTCGGTGGTGTAATCGATGGCGTGATCGGCGCCGAGGGATCTAACGAAATCGCGTTTCGATCCATGGCATACGCCGGTGACTCTGGCCCCGTAACTTTTTGCGATCTGTGTCGCGAACTGGCCGATCCCGCCGGACGCGCCGACGATCAGAACTTTATGCCCCTCCTTGATCGACGCCTTTTTCATGAAGTGAAGCGCGGTCATCGCTTCGGTCGGAATGGGGGCCGCCTCTTCATAACTCATGTTGGAAGGCATTTTCACCACCGCTCCCGCCTCCGACATACAGACGTACTCGGCAGCGGCGCCAAAGCCCTCGACGTACCCGAACACCTGGTCGCCCGGTTTGAAGGTGGTTACTAATCCGCCGACCGCTTCAACCTCGCCTGCGGTAACGCCGCCTGGCGTCTTCGAGCGTGGCTCGCTCCACCCGATCATCAGCCTGGATAACGGCCAAAGGGGACCTGGTAACCAGAAATCACACAAAGTGGGTTTAAAGTTTCTTATCTTGATCTCGCCAAAATTCACCGCCGTGGCGTGAACCTTGACCAGGATTTCGTTATCCTTCAGCGTCGGTTTTTTGACCTCCTCGACCCGCAAGACCTCCGGCGGACCATATTCGTCGTAGACAATCGCTTTCATTTGCTATTCACTCCCTGTTCTGGTATTCGATGGGTCATTGCGCTTCGGGTTCGCTCCGGCGCCAGTTCCACGCCAACCAGACGATGTACGAGGTGCAGGCGATTTCGATGATTGCAAAAAAGGAATAATACAGCTTCGGCTCGCCGACGAATAATGACCCGCCGACTGCGGCGGTCTTTATGACACCGGCGATGATGTTCGCCCAGCGATTCGCCCGGTACGCCAACAAGCGAGAGAGAACGACCATAGCGATCGGAATCTCCATCAGTATCGCGGCCATCAACAGAAATTCTTCCGTGATGTGCACACTTCCCACCCGCCCGGTTATGATCTCGTTGAGCACCGAAGAATCCATCAAGGTCATGACATCGGCGTAGAGATAATTGAGCATGGCAAAGAGCCATAACATCGAAAGTTTTACTTTCATATTATCCATGCCGCCTCTACCTGTTTCGTAATTCATGTTTTTCCTTTCGTGATGTCCCTATGGCTGCGCTACCGTTATGACAACGCTTCCCTTTTTCCGTTTCGTATCGGCGTAGCGGTGCGCTTCGACGATCTGGTCGAGAGTATAGCGCCGGTCGATGACCGGTTTGAGCGCTCCTTCCTCGCACAGTTTCTTGAAGAATTCCATGTTCTCGGGTTTAGATGGCCCCACTCCTCCTTTGATCCTCTTGCCGCCAACTATCGATGTCCAGAGGATGCGCAGGATATCGGTTCCGCTCATAAGGTTAGCGAGATAAATCCCATTGTCGGCCAGTGATCTTTTAATCTCGGAAAACCAGATCGCGCCGATGGTGTCGAAGATCAGATCGTACTTCACGCCGTTTTTCGTAAAATCCTCGGCGGTATAGTCGATGACATGGTCGGCTCCGAGCGATTTCACCAGCTCAAAATTCACCCCGCTGCATACCCCTGTCACCTCGGCGCCGTAATACTTGGCGAACTGCACCGCCATGGACCCGACGTTTCCGGAGGCGCCGTGGATCAACACCTTGTAGCCCGGCTGAATATTCCCCAATTCCTTGAGGTAGTAGTTGGCGTCCGTAGCGCCGAACGGAATGGCCGCCGCCTGATCGTACGAAAGGTTTTCCGGCTTGAGCGCGATCGCCGCGTCGTCGGCCATCAGCATATACTCGGCATAAGCGCCGACCCGCAAAGCCGCCAATCCGTACACCTGGTCCCCCACCTTAAAACGGGTGACCGATTTGCCTGCCGAGACGATTTCACCGGCGAACTCCATACCGAGGATTTGTCGCTTCGGCCGGAACCAGCCGAACACAAGCCGGGAGGGAACGTAAAAGATATTCAGCCTGGCCGGGAAGTTTAAACTCCTCATGTTATAGTCGGACGCCGTGACGGAGGTGGCGTGGACTTTTATCAAGACATCTTTCTCGCCCGGTGTCGGCTTGTCCACCTCCGCAATGGAAAGAACCTCCGGGGGACCATATTCGGAATAGACAGCCGCTTTCATCAATTGTTATCTCCTACAATCAGCACAACGCTTCCCTTTTTGTGTCCAGTATCGACCAGACGATGCGCCTCGACGATCTTATCCAGAGGCCAGGTCTGGTCGATAACCGCTTTAATTTTCCCCGCCGCCATCAGGTCGTACGTAAAGGTCATATCGGTGACTTTCTGTTCCGGGGTTCGCATCCCGGCAAAGACTGCCTTTCCCTTCTTACTACTAAACGCCATGGAATAGAGCCAGGTGAACAAAAACGTTATCTTTGGCGCGGTGGTAAGGTAGACCCCTCCCGGTTTGAGCGAGGAGCGACCTTTCCAGTAGGAGCTTTTACCTATCGTGTCGAAAATGACATCATACGCTTCGTCTCGTGTGGAAAAATCTTCGACAGTATAGTCGATCACTTCATCGGCGCCGAGGGACTTGACCAGTTCAACGTTTGCGCCGCTGCAGACGCCGGTGACATGCGCGCCGAGAAGTTTGGCCTGTTGCACTCCGATCGCCCCGATCGCTCCTGACGCGCCGTTGATCAGAATCGATTGTCCCGGTTGGAGCTTAGCGCCTTCACGCAAGAATGGTGTGGCGGTGATGGCGCCATGCATTGCGGCCACCGCGTCGATATCGGTCAGGCCGTCCGGTTTTCTAATCATCGACCACTTTTCCGGGAGGGTGAGATATTCGGCGTGGGTGCCCATTTTCTCTTCCGAGCAACCGATCACATGATCACCAGCCTTATAGTTGGTGACTTCGCTCCCTATCTCCACCACCTCACCGGCAAATTCCGAACCTAACACATTGAAGCGAGGTTTGAGTAGGCCGGTAAAAAGTCGCGCCAAAAATTGACTCCCCGACCGGAATATGGCGTCGACTTGGGTAACGGGCGACGTCATTATCTTGATCAGGATTTCATTTTCCGCCGGAACCGGTTTTTCGATCTCCTCAATTTCCACCACCTCCGGGGGTCCGTAGGTCCTGCTAATGGCCACTTTCATATATCGCTCCTTTGGTTAATAGTGTTGCGGCGTCCGGTGTCAGCTGCGCTGTAGGCCATCTCATCACTATGATGATACTTTAATTACGACATTTCCCTTCTTGTGTTCCTTTTCAACATACCGGTGAGCCTCGGCTATTTGCTCCATCGTGTAGCGCCTGTCTATGACTGGTTTTATCTTCCCCGCTTCGATAAGCTCTTTAAGAAATAACAAATCCTCAGCCCTCTGCTTTGTTGTCCCTCCACCTTTGGAAATTGTCGCGTATGTTCCGTTCGGGGCTAGAGAGTTCCTGCATTTCGATTTCGAGAATTTCCCAACGGCGTCAAAGATGAAATCATAAAGCTCTCCATTCTCCGCAAAATTCTCCTTGGTGTAATCAATAGTCTTGTCCGCCCCTAAAGAAACCACTAGTTTAAAATTCGCAGCGCTGCACACCCCGGTTACTTCCGCGCCGTAGTGCTTAGCAAACTGTATAGCGAATGTGCCGACAGATCCGGAAGCGCCGTAAACGAGGACTTTCTGTCCGCTCTGGATATTCCGCTTTCTGAAATAATGTAATGCGCCAAGCCCCCCAAAAGGAACAGCGGCGGCTTCCTCATAGGTCATATTGGCTGGTTTTATCGCCACCACCCCATCTTCAGGCAGGCATCGGTATTCGGCATAGGCCCCAAATAGCAATTCTCCTGAGCCAAATACCTGGTCGCCTTTTGCGAATCGCCTTACATCTTCGCCTACTGCTTCTACCTCTCCGGCCAGCTCAAACCCTAGTATATTTATTTTTTTGGGACGTAAAAGACCATTGTAAATTCGCGCAAGAAAAGGGTCGGCCTTTCGCATGCGCCAGTCGGCGGCTGATACAGTTGTCGCATGAACTTTTATCAGCACCTCATTGTATTTGGGAATGGGCTTGTCAACCTCTTTGAGCTGAAGTACTTCTGGTGGCCCGTATTCTGTGTATACAATCGCCTTCATTGGCGCGCCTCCACACCTTTAATCAGAAGCCAAAGGCCAAATATTATTTCAAATAGCCCACCCGGCGCATAGAAAGCCATTCTTGTCGAATCAGATAAATCAGGCGTTAGAATGCTGATGAGTGACAGTAATATCATAGACAGATACGTCACTATCCCCCAGGCGGCCAGGATTCTTGGGATGTACCGAGACACCCAGAACAAATAGAGAAAAATTGTGCCACCCAAGCCAATCAATAGCAAGACGACATCCAGCCCGGCGCCACGGACATCGAGAAATACTCTAACTAGAAATTGCAAATGTTCGGCCTCCAACACCGTTTCCCCATGCAAAAGCAGCAAAGGAACCAGGCCACTAATAACCGTAAGGCCGCCGCCAATAATCGCCTCCGCCAACCTCCATAAAAGCGCCAGCAAAGCAAGACTCTGGTTTATCGTTTTGAACAATTCATAAAGAGCCCAGGCCAGCAGAACAACAAGCGCATACATCATGATTTCGCCGGCAACGGCCATTCGATACAGCAGTTCATTTGCCATAATGTTGGAGACTGTCGCCGCGCTGTTTTCTGGCACAATAATGTCAGACTCTACAAAGTTCACGCTGAATATACCTAGCATCATGGTCACCAGATACATCAGCCCTGCGACGCGCGCGGCCCTTTGCTGTGTCGCGTCTACCATAGCATTTGTCATTTCATTTCCCCCTGTCTCGTCAGGTTGATTTACCATCCGCCACGGTTATGACTACATTTCCCCTTTTGTGTCCTTTATCGGCGTACTCGTGAGCCTCGGCGATTCTCTCCAGTGGATAGAGCCTGTCAATGACAGATTTTATTTTCCCCGCCTCAATAAGACCCTTTAGGAAGATCAGATCTTCAATCTTTTTGCCGAATGTCCCTCCCACCACTTTCTTGCCGGTTGTTATTGAATACCAAAGCCCGACAATCTCCGCTAGCACCATGACAGTGTGGAGATAATAGCCATGTTCCTTAAGTGAGTTAGCGCATTGCGAAAAAGTCGTCTTACCCACCGTATCAAATATGATATCGTATGTTTGTCCGTTCTGGGTGAAGTCCTCTTTCGTGTAATCGATGACCTTATCGGCTCCAAGAGATTTCACCATATCTATATTAGTAGGTCCGCATACCCCGGTAACCTCCGCCCCGAAGTATTTGGCAAGCTGCACAGCATAAGTCCCCACGCTTCCGGAAGCTCCATTGATAAGGACTTTTTGTCCACTCTCGATTTTAGCTTTTTTCAGAAAGT
>JAOUNV010000168.1 GCA_029880775.1 Nitrospinota bacterium
AGGAGCCGGATCGGGTGAAAGTCGTGGACGCCACCGGCTCCGTGGAGGAAGTGCAAGCCCTTATAGTAAAAGAGCTGAGGGATATCCTTCCGCTGGAGTGAGCAAGAAGCCTGGCAGTCTCTGCGCGCTATACATTTCCCAGCACAGTTTCCGGGAATATTTTGGTCCGCTCGTGGGCCGGGTTTTCATAACATCGAAGGCTTGCCATCTTCTGGTATCTCGCCACGGTCCATGAACACTACCCGGTCCGCAATCTCCCCGGCAAAGCTCATGTGGTTGGATACTCCCCTATTTTGTTGCTAAACTACTATTGATCGATCCATATCAGGAGATTGTTTTATATGACAAGCAAGGTGATGTTCAAAAGCGCGGCAGCGCCCAACGCTCTGGGGAAGATGGCCGGACGCCCGGCAAGCGGAGCCTCTTTGGTACTCACCGGTTTATTCGCAATGAGGGCGCCCCTTGTCTGAAAAGATACTCAGGCTAAGCCAAATTGTGGGGCAGGCCACTGCGGTGAAGATACTGCAAGCCGCCCTTCCGCCGAGTTTACCAGGGAGCGGATACCTGTTCGCGGGGCCTGCGGGATTGGGGAAAATGTCTTCCGCCATGGCATGGGCCCAGGCCATGTTTTGCGTCAGCCGGCAGGGGCATGACGCCTGTGGTCATTGCGGCCCCTGCCTTAAGATTGCAAACGGAAGCCATCCCGATCTGCTGATCCTGGCGCCCACTGTGAAAAGTAAGAAGGTGAAGCAGGATATCGACATAGACAGCGTGCGAGGGCTGATCGAAAGGCTGGCATACAAGCCCTACGAGGCGGAGCGTAAAATAGCCATAATCGAGGACGCGGACAAAATGAACCTGCACGCGGCCAACGCCTTTTTGAAAACCTTGGAAGAGCCAAGCGGGGACACTATAGCGATCCTCACCGCCTCAAATCCATCAAGGCTACCCGCCACCATTTTATCCCGATGCAGAATAGTGCGTTTCACTCCCGCGCCGCTGGGGGAGATGGTGGACTACCTAACAAGGAAGCTGGGTATCGACGAGAAAAGGGCCAGGACCATTGCCGTGATGAGCAAAGGGGCTGTGGGCGCCTCGGACCCGGAGCGGCTGAAAGAGGATATCGAGCTGCGCGCCATGGCTCTCGAATTCATAGCGGACGCCAAACGAGCGCCGACGGCGAAATACTTCAAGCAAGCCAGGGCCATGGACAAGGAGAAGAACAGAGAAACCGTGGACAAGTTCCTTTCGATGATTCTTTCTCTGCTTCGGGAAATGGCGGTTATGAAATTCACAGGTAAATATGATAACGTGGTAAATGTTGATATAATAGAAGGCCTGGATAAAGCTGGGCGTGGATATTCAGGCAGGGGCATCCTTGGCCTGGCGTCAGCGGTGGAGGAACTCATGGCCGCCAGAAGCCTGCACGTCAACCCGTTTCTTACGGTCAGCCTCCTCTTATTGGAATTTAGAAAGGACTAATGAGCGACACATACATTAACCCGCAGGGCATGACGGGCCCAGGCGCAGATGCCGAAGCCGACCTGTCATCTCCCGCCGAACCTGTCAAGTCTCTCGATTTCGTCGTGAAAGTGCTCCTGCACGCCGGCGGAAAGATGAGTGACTATTACTGGAATGGCGTGACGCTGCATGTGGGGGACAGTTGCGTGGTGTTGGATAACGGTCATGCGGAATATGGATCCGTGGCGCTGACCAGAAGGCCATATCTTCCCTCTTGCTCCAAGAAGGCTCCCATGGGAAAGGTGCTTCGCAAGGCCACCGAAGCCGATATCGCCATGGCTGGGCGGCTTGCCGACAAAGAGAAATCCGCCCTGGAGTTCTGTCGGGAGAAGGTGATCGATCATGGCCTGAAAATGAATATCTCCAGGGTCAGCTATAGCTTCGATGAAAAAAAAGCGCTGTTTTACTTCACTGCGGACACCAGGGTGGATTTTCGTGAATTGGTAAAGGAGCTAAACAGCTTCACCAGAATCAAGGTGGAACTGCGCCAGGTGGGCGTGAGGGATAAGGCCAAGTTACAGGGAGGGTGCGGCCCGTGCGGCTCGGAGCTATGCTGTTCCGGATTCCTGCCGGAGTTCGCCCCCGTATCGATCCGCATGGCGAAAAACCAGTCCCTGGCGCTGAGCCCGGAAAAAATCTCTGGCGTGTGCGGCAGGCTTCTTTGCTGCCTGTCATACGAAAATGATGTTTACACAGAACTTCAGAAAAAATCGCCCAAAATGGGGAAATTGGTGGACACACCAGACGGCAAGCGCGGCAGAGTGTGCCAGCTCAACCTGCTAATGGACCGTCTGTCGGTCGGCTTTGAGGATGGAACCCGGACCGAATACGATATTGACCATCTCAGCGGCGCCCTCAGGGAACGGCGACCAGACACCCAGCCCGCCAGTGCTGGGGCATTTATGGATCCCCCCCTTGTCGAAAGGAAGGAACAACGCTCGTCCAGAAGGAGCGATCCCAGACAACGCCCCAAGGAAAGGCCGCGTGGCGGTGGCAGACCTCAGGGCGGAAGAAATACAGAGAAGCCGCAAGACAAGAACAGGAAAAGACAGAACGTCCCCCAGAAGCCCACAGTTTCAGCGGAGGGCGCCAAGGACGGAAAAGCCCCGGACGAGGTTAAGAAACAAACGGGGGGCTTAGCCCAACCAAGACGGCGCAGACGTGGCCGCAGACGGCCCGCTAAATAAAAATGTATTCGACCAGAATTATAAAGTCCACAGCCTTAGCGTATTTTTTTCTCATTGCGCTGTCTGCCGCCGCCTGGGCGGACCCGCTATACGTGGAGGAGAAAAAAGCCCGCATTCGCTCTGGCCCTGGGACTGGATACACCATCCTTTGGGAAGCCCCCCGCTATTCGCCGCTGGAATACCTGGCCAAGTACAAGGACTGGTTTGCGGTTCGTGACTTTCAGAATGACGTGGGGTGGGTGCATAAGGATTCTGTGGCGAAGGGAAAAGCAGCTATCGTAATAAAGAGCAAAGTCGATATCAGAAAAGATCCATCCGTGGATTCGCCGATAGTTTTCGTAGTGGAGAAGCATTATATTTTCAGGGTGATCCGCGTCAAGGGAAACTGGCTTAAGATCCGGGACACTGATGGCGAACAGGGATGGATCCATGGCAAGCTTGTTTGGATGGCGCCTTAGCTGCCGCCAGAGATAACGGCCACCTCCCTCCACGGTTAATATTCGGTTGTGGTTTGTGAAAAATAAAGAGTTCAAATTCGTTTTCCTGCCTATAGCTCTGATGGTGGGAGCCCTAATATTCCTGTTCTTTTATTCAGACTCCGAGAATGAAAAAGAAATTTTCAAGACAGCGGAGAAAAGCTCAGTTACCTTTGCGGTAGAAATGATCCAGGAAGACTTTTCCGATGCTGTCTCCGACCTGGAGATCCTCTCTGCCAGCCAGTCTTTCAACAACTACTCCACCACCAACCAAAGATTCAGCGCAGATACGATCACACATCTTTTCGGCCATTATCTGGAGAGCAAGCGCATATACGAAAGCATCACATTTCTGGACAGGGATGGAATGGAAAAGGTCCGCGTAAACTACAACGGGGGCGCCCCGACCAGCATGGAGGAAGCTGACCTGGTTTCCCGGGCCGAGGTTGATTACTTCAAGGAAGCGGTTTCACTTCACGCTGGGCAGACATACATGACTTTCCCCATGGACGCCACGCCGGAAACAAGCCCCGAACTCAGAGGCGATATGTCCATTTTCTTTCTCGCTCCTGTTTATAACGCATCCTCCGGCATGGTGGGTGTCGTGATGATCGAATACCGCCTGTCAACCCTGTCCCGGCGCCTGATGAAGATATTCGCCAATTCGCAAGACACCATAATGATCGCGGACGTGGAGGGTCGATGGCTTTTGCCACCCAGATCGGGCAGGGAGAGCCTAACCACTGCAAAACCTTTGGCGCAGTCCATAGGCGATATGTTCCCCGACGCCTGGAGAAAAATACGCGGCTCTCGCTCGGGCCAATTTCACAACGATTCAGGGTTATTCACATACGACGATTTTCATTCCCCCAAGGCGATCCATCATCACGTAATGTCAGGTGAGGAATCAAGAGGATTAAAGGCTTGGAAGATAATCTCGCTGGTCCCGACCAATGTGGTTAATGCCCAATCCCGAAAGCTTTCCGGGCGACTGGTCATCCTTTATGTGATATTTATAATTTTCATTGGTGTCACACTTAAGATCCAGGACAGATATTCAGGATCCAATGGGGACCTCCCCCTTAGAATAGTCTCCCCGATAGCCCTGATGGGGATCACTGTTTTTATTGTTTTCATGTCGGAATTCATCGTCATGCTCGCGCTTCAAGCCGCGCCTCAGTTAGGCCCGCTCACCGAAGCGTCCGTGGACGCCACTCTTCTTTCCGTGATGATCCTGCCTATGATTTCCTTTCTGCTGATTCGCCCATTGACAGATCACATCCGCGCTCGCCAGAAGAACGAGGAGGAGCTGAAGCGTTCGGAAGAAAACGTTAAAGCGATTATTAAAAGCGTCGGCGAGGGGATCGTGGTGCTGGACGAGGAGATGAAAATACAGTTGGTGAACGAAGAGCTTTTGAACATCTTCGGTTATGCCGAAGCTGAGTTGATCGGCGAAAAAATCACCCTCCTCTCCCAGGTCGATTCACCCGAGGGCCGGGAAGGTCTGACAATCTCCGACTCCGGCCCTTTCAGAAGTCTGTTGAAAGCCACAGGTCGAAGAGTCAAGATCACGGGTCGACGCAAATCGGGCGAAACATTTCCCATGGAGGCCCGAATCGAAAAAACCACAACTGGCGACGAATGCTTCTATGTGGGAGCGCTTCGTGATATCACCGACAGGGAGTTTGCTCTCAAGGCCCTGGCCGAAAGCGAGGAAAAGTTCCGCAGTTCTTTCGAAAACGCGGCCATTGGCATGGTGCTCACCGGCCTGGACGGAAAATTCCTGCAGGTCAACGGAGCCTTTTGCTCAATGGTGGGCTTCAGCAAAATGGAGCTTATGTCTAAAACTTTCTCGGACATAACCTGTCCGGAGGACCTGGAGGAGGATTTACACAATGTCAACCGCGCCTTGCAGGGGGAGATCGATTCATTCCAGCTGGAAAAAAGATATATCCACAAAAACGGGGATACCATATGGGTCCTTCTCAACGCGGCGCTGATCCGCGAATCTGGCGCCGAACCTCGTTTCTTCATAGCCCAGATTGAGGATATAACTGAGCGGAAGAAAACCGAGCTGGCGCTTATTGGGGCCAAGGAAGACGCGGAGGAGTCTAATTTGCTCAAAGACAAGTTCGTCTCCCTGGTAGCCCACGACCTGTGCTCCCCCTTC
>JAOUNV010000169.1 GCA_029880775.1 Nitrospinota bacterium
CCGACATTCGGACTCTATTTCCAAGCCTATGGAAATAACAACCAAGAAGTCAATTGGGCGTGGTATTCCACACGAGTTACTTCGGACGCTTTATTTTCCACACTGAGGGCTCAAAGGTTCGACGGAAGTTGCCCTGGCAGGGATCTTTGCGAGAGCGCCGAGAAGACCGGAAAAATCCAGTTTACAAATCCCAATGAAGTCTACCAGTGGGATTGCTGGTGGGATGATACGGACAGTCGTTTCGGCGTGATCCAGTGCGTGATCACACAGTTGTCCACTAACCGTCAGCTTGTCACTCTCTCGGTAAAGACCTATGGAACGTATAATGGGCTTAACTACATGGGTTTTGGCAATCCGTCTTTTGATGGGCCTTACCCAGGATATGACGGCACGGTGTCCGACCTGAAAATTACCATTTTTCAATAAGGCGCAATATCCGCATTGAAACTTAAAGATAAATCCCTGGCCAATTCCAACAAAGCGGAGGGAGCGGATCCGCATTGTCCGGTTCAAGCCAGAACAAACACTCTCAAAAAGGTGCTGATATGAGCAGGTGGAGTCTGATTAAAACAGTGGTGGCGCCGGTTGTGCTGTGCGTTCCCTTCCTATATGGTTGCCCGGGTGATGAGTCTTCAGACCCGCCCCCGGTGGACCCCAACGCTACACCCTGCGGACCTACCCAGGCGATGCCTGGTAAGGCTGTCGTCTGGTTGTTTTACCAGTGCGAAGAGATGGACACAATCAGGGTTACTCCGGAAACTCTGGATTCCAGGACGGGGGTCCCCCTGGGTGATCTGCCGATGAAACGCGGTATGCTTTCCTTTAGGTATCAAGGCCTGTATAACGACTGGTTCGGCCCCGTGGAAACTTACGGCATATTCTTCAAGGCTGGGGGAAGGGCGCATAACTGGGAAGTGAACTGGCAATGGTTGGCTTTTTCCCTGGGCGCCGGCTATATACAAAACGAGCTTATTATCCAAAGGTTCGATGGTACTTGCGACCCAAAAGCGTTCTGCGAAAAACATGACTTCACTACGGAACTACAATTCTTTAGCGATTCCGATGTATATCAATGGGATTGCTGGTGGAACACAGACACCAACAGGGTGACATGTACGGTGACCAAGGTGACTGGAGACCCGCAGCAGGTCACGTTGACCAACACCCCCATGGGGCCATATGGCTCCTTGCACTATCTGGGAGTGGGGCAGAGGGCGTTCGACAGCCATACATATCCCAGTTTTCCGGGAACCGTGTCGGAATTCAAGTTTTCGGTTTTCAAATAACGGTTCGTTAATAGCTACGCATCGCCCGCGGTCCTCCACGGATCGCGGGTTTTTTTTGCGCCTCAATCCGCGCGCCATGGCCTCCGCGTCCGATCAAGCATTCACTTGAATCCTTGAGGATTATTTTTACTCTTGTTATTATGGCCGCCCAGGAATATCATCAATGGGTGTAGCCCCAAAAGGCGCAAGGGGGGGGCGACAGATAAGTTACATGAGAATAGGAGAGTTGTTATGAACCGGATTTCCCCCATGCCCCACCTGGCCCTCGCGGTCATCATCGCGCTGGTCATTGGACCTACGGGTTCCTCCGCAGCTGCCGCAGGCAACAGCGGAAAAGTGGAATTCAAGATCACAGTGGACGCCCCCGAGGGCTCTGACAAAGTGCGTTTTTGGACCCCATACCCGCAATCAGACGAATACCAGGCTATCAAGAATGTGAAGGTCGAAGGCAACTTCACCAGAAAGCGAATTACCTCGGATAAGGAATCGGGAACCCGTATTCTGTACCTGGAATGGCGCGGCCCTACCAAAGATAAGCGATTCGTCGATATAACCTTCCGTGCGTCTTCCTCTGAGCGCAAAGCGGGTGCAGCGCCGGGTGAAGAGCCACCAATCCCGGAGAGCGTGATCAAGTACACATCCGCCACACCCCTGCTCCCCACCGATGGAGAGATCGGCGCCATCGCCTCCGCAGCCGTGGAAGGAAAAACATCCATCGCCGAAAAGCACACCGCCATATACAACTGGGTGGTGGAGAACACTTTTCGCGACCCGAACGTGCTTGGCTGCGGCGTGGGCGCTGTGGAGGTGACCCTGGCACAACGAGGCGGCAAGTGCGTGGACATCAGCACGGTGTACGTGACCATGGCCAGAGCCGCCGGGATCCCGGCCAGGGAGGTGTTCGGCATGAGGCTGGGCAAGGATATGGGAAATAGCGACATCACCAGCGGGCATCACTGCTGGGCGGAGTATTACCAGCCGGGAGTGGGATGGGTGCAGACCGATCCGGCCGATGTACGCAAGTTCATGCTCACCCAGGGAATGACTCTGAAGCAGGCCGCCGAGTCGAGGGAATACTATAAATCAGCCGTGGGGGCAAACAGGATTGTTCTGGCCAAAGCCGACAGAGGCATCGTGCTGAATCCACCCCAGGATGGCGAGCTTCTCAATTACTTCATGTACCCCTACGCGGAGATCGACGGAAAACCGGTGGAGTGGCTGGCGGCCCAGAAGGAACTGAAATACAAGATCACCTATACGAAAGAGTGAGGCGATCCGGCAAGGTGGTGGATACTGCCCCTCCACCCGACCGAGGGGCTACTCCGGAATCGAAGCCTGACGATCAGCCTTTCAACTTCTCCAGCAGCGCAGGGATCAGTTGTTTCAAATCCACTTGCGCGGTCACATGGGCCACTTCGGTGATGGGCGCTTCCGGATCTGTATTGATAGCCACGATAAACTCCGAGCCCTTCATCCCGGCGATATGCTGGGCCGCCCCAGATATCCCGCAGGCGACATAAAGCTTCGGCGCCACGGTCTTGCCGGATGTGCCCACCTGCCTGCCGTTCTCCACCCATCCTGCGTCCACCACCGGCCTGGAGGCGCCCAGCTCTCCATCCAGAGCCTCCGCCAGCTTTTTGACAAGCTCGATATTCTCTACTTTTCCCACGCCACGCCCGGCGCTCACCACCACTTTTGCCTTGCCCAGAGCCACGCCGGTCTCCTCCGGCTCCTCGAACTCCACAAACTCGTACACGCCATCGCCTGCTGCGGGAGCCGCTATCTTCTCCACAGTGGGAGCGCCAGATGGGGGCGCAGCGGGAGCGAAGGCGCCAGATTGCACGGTGACCACAACCCTGGCGGTGGAGGGTTTATAAAATAGCCGCATCTTGCCATTGAGCGCGGGAGTGATGAACGCTCCCTCCTGATATTCCACCACCTCAGACACCTGCCCAGCCCCCAGCGCCCGGGCTATCAGCGGCGCCAGATCCCACCCGTAGGGGGAGTGGGAAAGGATCACGATATCCGCGTTCTCCTTGTCGGCGGCTTCCACAGCCATCGCCGCATGGACCGGTGGATTCAGCTCTCCACAATCCGCCGCGCTGGCCAGATACAGCTTCCCCTCATATTTCGGTAGGTCCTCCTCCGCGTCCACGATGAACATGGCGCTTTGGGCCTCCATTCTTTTGGCAAACTCAGCCAGCTCATATGTGGAGCCAAGTGTTTTGCCTTTCCTGCTTTCGCCTATCAATAACGCCTTCATGACATATCCTCATTACACCAGCCCGGTTTTTTCCCGGATCATGCTTATCAATTTATCCGCCACATCCGCCACATCGCCAGTCAGCGCCACCCCGGCGCCCTTCCGCTCCGGCGGCGCGGCCTTTACGATATTTGTCAACGCGTCACCCGCGCCCAACTCTTCTGCGGGAATTGTCAAAAGCTCTTTCTTTTTCGCCTTCATGATATTAGGCAGGGTGGGGTAGCGGGGTTTGTTCAAGCCAAGCTGGCAGGTGATCACCACCGGCGCTTTTGTTTTGACCTGCGCCTTCAGCCCCCCCTCCAGCTCCCGCCGGACGGTCACCTGGCCTGCGTCATATTCAAAACCGACAACAGTGGTCAACAGGTTGAATCCCAAATCGAGCGCCACCAATGGCCCTACTTGCGCCGAGCCCCGGTCCTGAGACTGCAATCCCATGAAGACCAGCTCGAATTCTTTATCCCTGGCGAAGGCGGCGATCATGGCTGCGATCTGCGCAGGACCCTTGCGATGCGCCTCCCCATCCTGGATGTGTACGCCCCGATCAGCCCCCATGGCCAGCGCTTTTTTGATTGTTTCCTTCACCCTGTCCGGGCCGATGGAAAGAACTGTCAGGTCGGAGTCGGCGCCCGATTTACCTTTCAGGGCCACAGCCTCTTCCACGGCGAACTCGTCATACTCATTCATCCGAAAAGCCACATCCGCCTCGTCGAACCAGTCGCCCGCTTCATTGATCTTGAACCTGGTTTCCAGGTCAGGAACCTGCTTTACGCAAACAAGAATTTTCATTGAGTCATTTACCTCCCGGATAGATTATAACAGCCTGAGCGGATATACGCCGGATCAAGTGCGGAAGGCCACGTAGGCCACTCTCCGGCTCGATGGATTTCTGGTTGGTATATAATACGCAAGGCGGATGCCTGCGCATGGCAAGAGGAAGGGCGACTGTTCAGATATTCGCCGATAACTTCGCAGTGTCAACCGAGGAGGGAATAGGCTCTTGTCGAAAATAGTGATCGCCGCGAATCAACCTGCGGCAAAGCTCGGCCTTGTAAAAGCCGTGAGGGATGTCACCGGCGAGCCATTATCGGAAATAGCGATGAAGCTGAAAATCGGGAAAACCGCTCCCATTTATATGGCGGAGTTGTTTTTGAATGACCATCCACGGAGGGACATGGAGATCAGGGCGCTACTTAACGCCTTTGACGCTCATGGGGTGGAACCTTATATTCTGGAGCTTCTTCGTGGGGAAACCCGCGATGTCGTCAAGAACCCTGAATCCGCCAGGATGGACAAGGATGTCCTTCTTAATATTCTCGACGAGAGCATAGGTTCGTTCGAATAGGGTAGCCTCCTATTCCGGCTTCTCCTCCGCCCGCCACCAATATTCGATTTCCGTCTTACCATCGGGGAGAACCACCTGCCCCACCTTTGGCGTGGCGATATTCACCCCCAGCCGCTTCGCCTCCGCCATGGCCCTTTCCATAGGCTCGTACCAGGAATGCAGGGCCAGGTCGAAAGTGGCCCAGTGCAGCGGGACCATCACACCACCGGATAAGTCTATATGCTCCGCCACCGCTTCCTCCGGGGTCATGTGTAGCTTGCGCCATGTCCCCTTGTCGTTGTAGGCGCCGATCTTTAAAAAAGTGACATCCATCGGCCCCAGCTTTTTGCCAACTTCCTTGAATCCGTCGAAGTATCCAGAATCTCCACTGATGAACACCCGTTTTTCCATCCCGGAAATTGTCCAGGAGAGCCAAAGCCTGTGATTCAGATCGAACAAGCCTCGGCTGGCGTAGT
>JAOUNV010000170.1 GCA_029880775.1 Nitrospinota bacterium
ACGGCCACCGCATCCTCCTCCAATATCCGGGCCTGGCCGATCCCCTCCCCCACCACAGATATGCGGCATACCGCCGAGTCGATCCCCTCCCCATCCCGGACAGCCACCAGAGCGTCTTTCTCCGGGTGGAACCCACCACGCTCTTCTCCGGCCCCATCCGCCATAAGCCGCGCAAAGAAAGAATTGAAAAACTCGGTGAGCGCCGGAGTGGCGCGGCGGCTGTGCACCAGGAAAAACTCCTCTCCGCCGCGGTTTTTCACCTCCACAGACTGCTCCATGAAAACGCCAGGATCCGCCCCCCGGAATCCATAGATCGACTGCTTCAAATCCCCCACCAAAAACAGCCGCCCCTCCCCAGGTGGCGCCAGCAGGTTTATTATCCTGGCCTGCAGCTTATCGGTATCCTGGAACTCATCCACCAGCACCCGCTTCAGACGCTGGCGATACTCCTCCCGGGTGGATTTTGAATTGACCAAAAGATCCCTGGCCTTCTCCTGCAGGTCGTTGTAATCGAGATTGGAGCGGCTCTCCTTTTCCCTGGCGTATGCGGCCATCACTTCGTCCAACAGCCCGGCGAAGACCTTCATATCCTCCGCCACGGCGGTCTCCAGTATTCCGCCATATATCGCCGTGGCCAGCCGAGCCCCCTCCAGACTATCGGCGAAATCGTTCTTCCCATTCTGATACGTTGCCCTGGCCAGCACCGCCTTTTCCAAGTCGTCGGCCATACCCAACGCTCGACCAGCCGCTGCCGTATCGATAGCGCCTGTGGCGCCGTCTACATCGCTTGCGCTGACGAATAAATTCTCCATCTCCAGCAGAGCCTTGCCGAACTTATGTTCCTTGCTCCGCTCTGGCATGCCGATAAACAACTGGCATAAAGTATGGAGTCTTGCCTGGTAGGCCGTGTGGTCAATGTTTTTCAGGCTGGCCAGCCCTTCCTGATGTAGCTCCACCAGCCTGGAGGGTGTCATGTTGGCCGCTCGCAGCAGGGGGATTATCCACATGATCCTGTCCGCCAGCCCCTGGCTCCTGCCTCTGCCCCGAAATCCATGATCCCTGGTCAGCCGGACCACTCCTGGGTCCCCCTTGCGAAGCCTGGTCAGTATGGTCTCCACTGTCCCCGCCTCCAGGGTGTCGCGGGCGTCGGCTTCGTCCATCACGGAAAAACCAGGATCCACCCCGGCTGCCATTGGATTTTCCCACAACAGCCTGGCGCAGAACGCGTGGATGGTGGAGATATAAGCGCTCTTGATCATCTGGCGCTGGCGTATCAGATGGTTTAGCAGTTTGCGGTCCTGGTTCCATTCTTCCCGCTCCTGGTCCAGGTTCGCAGAGGATCCAGATGGCCGTGTGTCACGGCGGAGTTGTTCTATCCTCTCAGTCAGCTTCTGGCGCACCCGTAGGCTCATCTCCGCCGCGGCTTTCTCCGTGAAGGTGATTGCGGCAATGCTGTCCACTCCCAGGTATCCTTCGTCGCGGGGTGTCACCATCTCCGCCATATACTTTTCCACCAGGGCTGTTGTCTTCCCCGCGCCAGCGCCAGCGCGGACGGTTATGTCTGTTCCGCAAGCCTTGATCTGTTCCAGGACGCCTTCCATCAATCCTCCTCCCCCATTCCCCTGGGCGCGGCGATGTAGCGGCATAGCCCCGGAAACTTGCAATACTCGCAATCGAGGGGATCCACCTGGAACATTCCATCCTCCAGCCGTGTCATCATCCGGGTCGCCAGGTTCTCGAAAGTCCCCTCGGTGGACTCGGCCCCAGGCCCCGCGCCCAGAAACTGGCGATCCACAAACTCAAGCCGACTCCGTCCGCCTCCATGACCGGCGGTGAGGTATGCCTTGCTCGGCTCCGTGGCGCCCAGCAGACGATAGCTGGCTGCGATGTTTTCCACCTTCTCCATCAAGCCGCTTTCCACCGCCCACTTCTCCCCCAGCAAGGCGTATATCGGCGGCTGGAACGATCGTTTACCCATGTTTTCCCGCTTGAGCATATCCCGGTATCTGGTGTCGTTGGCGCCCAGTTTGTAATCGACTATCCGAATGGCGGCGTTCTTTATGTCCACATCCAGCCGGTCTATCCTTCCGGTGAAGTAGCGCAATCCCCCGCACTCCGCGACAAGCATATAGGGTTCGTGAGCTGTTGGCTCATGCCAGTTAAAGTCGAACGCCAGCTCCACCGCTGTGGGTAGAAACCCGGTTTTCTCCTGATCCCATGCCTCAGCCTGTAGCCATCGATCCAGCATGGCCATTATCCGCTCCCGCTCCGGCGCCCACACAGCCTCCTCCGGCAGCATCCCCTCCTTGCGCAGGGCGGCGAATGTCTTGTCCGCCTCCTGGTGGAGGGCTTTGCGCTCAGCGGGAGTATTCTTGATCGGCAGTTGCTTTTGAGCGATGACTTTTCGATAGAAATCCTCCAGTACCTGGTGAACCATGGAACCTGCGTCGCTGGCTTCCAATTGCAGGTCTGGAGCCCTTTCCGGCTCCAGCGCCAGTATCCGCCCGGCGAAATAGCGGAATGGGCATTGGCCATAGGTCTCCAGGGCTGTCGGGCTGAATCGCCCTTCTCTTTTCACCACCACTTTCTGTTGGACCAATTCCGCCGCCTGAGTCATCTCTCCAGAATATGGGCCACCCAGCCGGGATTTCTGCTCCGGGTCTGTGGCGGAGAAGAATGCGTCTCTGCCTCGCTCCATGGAAGAGAGGAAAACCAGTCGCCTAAACGCCGCCCATTCTTTAGTGTCTGGGGTGATCGCCGCCACACGATTTTGAAGATCCTCCTGTTGCGCCTTTTCGTCGAACAGGTCTCGCAGCAACTTCATACGCGCCTCCTGCGGGTCTGCCAGTTGCGCGGCCGGGCGGGCGATGGCCAGCGAAGGCGCCATGCGGATCGCTTTCTCCCGCTCTTGCAGGCCCGCCAAGGGGAGGAGAGTATCCAGCATGTCGTCTATGAAAAGAGAACGCATGAGCGAGGAGCCGCCCAGTTCCTGGAGGCTGTAGCTAAGATAGAGCCTCTCCCCGGCGGCTCTGATCGCCTGGAAAAACAGAAGCGATTCTTCCATCCACTTGTCCGAGGGAGAATCGAAAACCCTTCTCCCCTTTCTCAATTCCCGCCTGCCGCCAATAACCTCCTCGAAATGCCTTTTGTTGAACTTTTCTTTTTCCATATCTGTGAGAATGGCGCCTGCCCTGCCCCGCTGTGGGAACTCTCCCTCGTGCAGTCCGCAGATGAACACCACTTTAGCGCTCACACCCACCGCGTCGAATACGTTCAGGATCTGCGCCCGGTTCATATCCGCAGAGCCAGGCTCCGGAAGAGAGCAAGAATCGAGAGTCTTGACCAGGATATCGCGCATCCTTTCATAGCCCACTCCTCCTCCTGCCTTGCCGATCAAGTTCGCCTCCAAGGCGGCTTCCTGGACCACCTCCATGAACATGGAATGGGAGTGGTAATCCCGGAAGAGCATGGTGTGATCCATGGGGCTGCTCGGGTCCCCAGCCTCATCGTCCTTGTTCGGGACCGTCAGCCCAAGCCACTGCAGAAGCGATATATATGCGCCGGTAAACTCCGCCGGTCTTCCGGCGTTTCTTAGCCGCTCCAGCTTCTCCAACAGGCTCACCGTCACTGTGGTTATCTTCTTTGCAGATGATTTGGCTGGAGCCTCCATCCTCTCCACGGCGGCCAGTAAACGGGTTTTCCATTCAGCCGGTGGACCATTAATCAATCCCGCGCTATTGAACAGCCGTCTGGCGGCTCCCGGCTCCAACTCGGCGAACCTTTGGAAGTAGGAAGAGGTCACAACACGTAGCACATCCTCACGGGCGTATGCCGAATCGATGGCCACAAAAGGCGCCAGCGCAGCCCTGGTCAGCGGCGCCCTGGTGAGGGGAACTCCTTTTACCATGGAAAAGGGGATGGAATAGCGGCGGAAAACATCCTCCACGATGGCGGCGTATGGGCGCAGGTCTCTCATGACGATGATGAAGTCGCGCCATAAATATCCGTTCTCCTCCACAAGGCGCAGTAGAGTATGCCCCACCTCCTCGATTTCACGATACCTGCTGGCGCAGGCGAATATCTCCACCGGCTGGGATTGAGCGGCGGCAGGGTGGCTGGCAGGGTCCATTTCGAATATAGAGTTTCTCACATCGGCCAGGGGTCCGGCGGGGTCTATTGTGAACGCGATCTCCAGCTTTCCCGCGTTGTCCCCCAGCTCCTCAAACTTGGCCAGGTTGTCCGCCAGAAACCCGAATGCCCCCCTGCGCGAATCTGGCGCCGGGGCCACTATACGAACCGGAATGCGCGTGGCGATATTTTTGAAGAGCTCGAATCGGTATGGGGTGAACTGGTATATCTCCTCCAGATTTATGGAGTCTAGGTTATCCAGCATAGGCGCCTTTTCGCCTTGGCGCAATGCGTCCACCATTCGGCTTCGGGTTATGGCGGGGTCCTCCACTTTATGAAGGTCCAGCTCCTCTTTGTATGCGATGTAGAGCCTAAGGATCTCATTTTCCTTCGAAGGGGCGTATTCCGTGATGAGCGCCAGGTCATTAGGGGAGACCAGGCCGGCGCCGAGTTGACTAAACAACTCCAGCATGGCGTCCAGGAATCCTGGAAACCTTATGGCTCCTGCTAATGCGCCGGTAGAGCGTTTCTTCCCATATATACCATCTAGTGCCTTGGAGAGGAGTATCGAACGCATGAACCACCCTGCCGTTTTGGGCTGGCCCACCAGTAGCTGGGAATATAGTTTACGCTCGAAAGCCTGAATGGTCATCATGCCGGGAACAATCCTGGCCTTGCCCTCTTTTTCGTCCACCATCCGGTTGATAGCCTGGGCTCGCAATTGTGCGGTGGGGTACAAGGTGAGGGGGATTTTTGCTTTCATCCTCATGATTGTAGCAAAAAAGGCGAATCGCCTTCACGGTATGGGGAAGGGGTATGGGGGACCGAGAAAGCGACTCGCTTTGAACAAGACGAATTTACACCAATTGTTGGAATTATACTCTTTTTAAGATCGAGTGCAATCTAAATTGATAAGGTCCCAACTCGCCTCCATAATTTCCAGCGCTGATCCTCTTTACGCCGTCCACATGACAAGCGGCCACGATACCAACCTCCATGGCGCAACTAATTGATTGTTCAGCTATTCCGTCGATAACTATCTCCAGTACGCAGTTCTCCCCAGGAGCCAGAAGGCTGGGCGCCTGACGGCGGGTGGTGGGGCAATATTCTGTGTTTGTGGAGGCTTTCAGGAATTTGTAGCGCGACCCCAGCTTGGAACCGGAGCGGACTACCCCCCCCGGGAAAGGGAGAATCACCCCGCCCACCGGGTCGATCGC
>JAOUNV010000171.1 GCA_029880775.1 Nitrospinota bacterium
AGCACCACCGCCAACATCTTCGGAGTGTCCGTGGGGTATACGTTCTAGCAGACCAGATATATTTTTCGCTGCTTTTTGAAAGTGGCGGTGAGAGCGGGAAAAGCTACAGAGGAGTTTTCCCGCTCTTTTTTTATGCCTTATAGCTTTGAGAGCCAGGCGTATATCCGTTTCCGGTAATCGGCGGCTTTTATGATCACATCGTTGTGCCCCGCCTCCGCGACAGGGTAGAATTCCTTCGGCGCCATCGCTTTTTCATACAGCTCCACGCCATGGCTATACGGTATCACCTGGTCGCGTTTCCCATGGATGATCAGCTTCGGGATCGGCAGGGAGGATATGATCGCCAGGTTGTCCAGCTTGTCGCGGACGAAAAAGGACGGCAACCGCGGCATGTGATGGGCCGCTATCTTTTTGAGCGAGATGAAGCCTGATTCGACAATGATCCCGGCCAGCCCGGGTCTTTTTTCTGTCGCTCCCAAAGCGGCGGCGGCCCCCAGAGACCGGCCCCACAGCGCCACCCGCTCCGCTGGCGTGTTTTGCCGCGCCTTCATCCAGTCCACGGCGGCCACCGCGTCCTCCACGATTCCATCCGCGCTAGGGGCGCCCTGGCTGTGTCCATAACCACGATAGTCCACCAGCAGGATGTTCATTCCGGATGGCTGGAACATCTGGACAAGCCCCAGCGCGTGGGAGATATTTTCGGCGTTGCCGTGGAGATAAACGATGCTAAGGGCGCCCCGGCGGCCTTGGAAAAACCAGCCGTGGATTTTGAATCCGCCGGAAAGGATGAAAACCTCTTCCGCCTTCAGCCCCGCCATGGCTGGGGTGGCCACATACTCGCGCCTGGGATGGAAGAGCGCCGGCTTCTCTAGTGACTCTGATATGTAAGCGCATCCGGCGGCGGCCTGGGCGGATAAAATCGAGAGCGTCAGCGCGAAAATTTTCTTCATGGTCTATAATTCCCCATAAGTCTGATAATGCCGATTATAACCCAGGCAAAACGGGAAAAGGAGGAAGCATGAAAGCTATGGTGGCGGATGGGCCGGGGGGGCCGGAGGTCTTGCGACTGGAGGACATGGGAAAGCAGGGCCATGGCCGGGGAGAGCTTTTGGTGCGAGTGGTGGCTTGCGGGCTGAATCCGGTGGACTACAAGATCCGGCAGGGGTATTTCTCTCAGGGGCGGGCATACCCGGCCATATATGGCTTCGACGTGTGCGGAGAGGTGGAAGCGGCCGGCATGGGGGCCGCATTCGCCCCGGGGGATGAAGTGTACTACTATGCGGACCTGACAAAGCAGGGGGCCTATGCCGAATATCATGTGGTGGATTCGGCTATCGTGGACTACAAACCGGAGAACCTGACTCCCGTGGAGGCGGCCTCACTTCCTCTGGCGGGGGTGACGGCGATCCAGGCGCTGTTTGGTAAAGCCCGGCTCCAGCCGATGGAGAGGATTTTAATAGTGGGCGCCGCCGGGGGGGTGGGATCGCTGGCCACCCAGATCGCCGCATGGAGAGGGGCGCAAGTGATCGGCGTCTGCTCCGGGCCGAATATGGAATATGTGAGACGGCTGGGCGCGGAGCAGGTGGTGGATTACACCAGCGCGAACCTGGCGGAAGAAATCAGCCGGATCACTCGGGGGGAAGGGGTCCATGTGGCTCTGGACCTGATAGGCGGGGAGTCGTTCGCCAACTGTGTGGAGTGTCTTGGCCAGGAGGGGCGGCTGGTTTTTTTGAACGCTTTCTCAAATTGGGAAAAGCGCCTGATGGAGACGATGAACAAGGCCCGGCCGAAGAATCTGGCCATATTTTGCGAGATGGCCAAAAACAGCGGAGAAGATATGCGGATGCTCAGCTTTCTTGCGCGAAAGGGATTCGTGAAACCCCAGGTGAAGCAGGTGATCGAACTTATCGAGACGCCCGAGGCGCACCGGCGGCTGGAGACCATGCATGGCCGGGGCAAGATCGTTATAGACATGTCGAAAGGTTGAAATAGACGGATCCCGCATATGGGGTTCTTCATGCGGGGTCCCGGCTGGCTGAACTGGGCGCGCCGTGCCGCCTGAAATTCTGACTCTGGGAGGGGGGAGGCTTTTCTGGTTCCAGCCTGCCGCCAGACCTGAATCTGCCAAAAAAAGTCAAAAAAATCCGATTTTCCGCCAGACGGGACAAATATGTCCCTCCCTTATTTTTGTGGGATCAGTAACGTCTTTATTATCAATACTCCCGGCTGCTGTAGAGTTGGTCTAAATAATGCACCAGAATATAGACAAATGGCCACTAATTGATAGCGGGCCATAAGAGATAGTGAGAATGTTGAAACCGTTAGAGTGTGCCAGTTAGGAGGCTACAATGGAATATATCATAATGCTAGGATTCGTAGGTTGGCTTTTCGCCCTTATTTCGATGGTACCAATGGCGCCGTCTAACGACGAAAAGTTGGTCATCCTAGACCTGAGCTTCTCCGATGAAGAGGAAAGCGCCGCAGAGTTTCCGAAAGCGGCTTGAACTCGTATCGACCAACGAAGGGGCTCCGGCTTTATGCGCCGGGGCTCCTTTTTCCACGCAGTTTCCAGGCTAGCCGGATATGGCGGAGAAGACGTAGTGGTCTTCGTACAGGTCCAGCTTCCCGATATTGGTAAAGCCGTCCCTTTGCAGTATGCCGAGCGCTTTCTGCTCCGATATCCGATGATCGGCGGGGGGGCCGCCCTCGGTAGGGATTGCTTTCCAGTCCGCCATGTATAGCCTTCCGCCCGGTTTCAACGCTCGGCGGATTTGCTGGTGGAACTTTTCCATATCGGCGACTTCATGAAACAGGTTCACATGGAACACCACATCGGCCACCCCGTCATCCACCGGCAGGCTCTCCGCCTTTCCCTCCAGCAGCTCCACGTTCCCGAAAGTGGTGAAAGCCTCTTTGGAGCGAAATATCTCCAGCATCCTGGGGGAGTGGTCCACGCCGATAAACTTGCCGCATAGCGGCGCCGCCTCCACGGCGAAGAATCCTGTTCCCACGCCGATATCGATCACTGTGCTATCCGGCGCCAGGGCCATGGCCTGGATAAGTTTGGCCGGGTCCATCCTTGCCCTGCGCTCGTCCGACTCCAGCTTGCGCCAGTTTTCCGGGTTAAATGAATGGCCGTGGTTGTGCTTATCTTCATTTTCGCTCATGGTCGCCGCTCCATATATTTTTATGATGATACCATGGCCGATTCCCACCATATGGAGGGTAGGGCGCCAGGCCGACTCAACGGGAGGAGGAGGTGGTCTTTTTGCTGTATATCCGCTCCGCCTCCCGGAGGACATGTGGGAAGATAACGTCGGCGACAATCTTATGCCCGGTATCGTTGAAGTGTACATAATCAACAAAACACATTTCACCTTCAGCGCTACTTAAGGACGATGATATATCCACGAACCGGGTCTCTTTTTTAAAGCGATCTCTGAAACGGTTGGAAGTGTTCTGGTAAAAACCATAATGTCGACTTCTTGGGCGATGGCTGTTTGCGACCCTCGCTAAATCCCTCCAAGGCTGCAAAAACACCAGGACGGGGGAATCTTTCGCTCCCCGGTTTATCAGGTACTGGACGTTTTCATTGTAGACATTGCCGATCCCCTCGCTCAGGGTGGCGGCCGTTGCCGTGTCGGACAAGGTCTGGTTGGTGTTGTCAGTCAACTTTTTATACACTAACCGGTAGTAGAAGTAGTGAAATAAATAGCTACGCTCCTCCAGCCAGGAGCCTGTGGATGGGTTAAGTATCTGGTAGTAGCGCAGACCTGTCTGGTACGGGTCTCCTGGCCTAGTTCCGAAAATGACGGGCAGATATAAATCATTGAACCCGTTAAGGATGAGGGTGAGGTCTGGATTGCGGGGGGCCACCGCCACGTCATAACCGATCCGCTCCTGGGTGGTGACAAAGGAGCCCATGGCCGCATTGAAGACGTAAATGTCTTTGTAATTCAGGGCTTCACGCAGCTTCCCCTCCAGAATGGCGTGCCAAGTGGTGTCCTTACCGGAGGCCCCCAGGCCTTGGGCGGCGGAGCCTCCGACCACGAATATGCGGATCGAGTCTGGCTTTGACCGCGCGATTTCATCCACCTGGTGGCTGTCGTACCGGGAGTGTGAGTGTTCGAAAAGAAAATTAGATCTGTCAAAAACAGTGGCTGGGGTATTTGGGGTATGGAAGTAGACACCCACTGATTTTGTATACCCGTAGCTTTCCGGGCCGCCCTTGGCCTTCACCAACTCGGATCTGGACCGGGCAAAGACTACGTCTCCCGATGCGAAGTAAGGCTCAAACGACCGTCTATCGGTTTTGTTTTTTCCAATCAACACCCTGGCCGCCGTCTCCGCCACAGCCAGCGCCAGCAGGATGGAAATCAGAACCAGAAACGCTTTTCCCGCCAAATCTCTGACTTTATCTTTCACTTGGAAAACCTCTAACAAAACCAGTTTCAGAAGGTGGGTCAATGGAGGTGGGCCACCCCGGCTACGCTTCGCATTAAACCCTGAAAACAAAATAAATATCCGTCCCCAATTCTAAATGAATTAACCCCGATAGACCAAAGATAAAAAAAGCTAAGCGCGTGTGGTGGAAACCGTGGCCGTAATGAACCGTAGCAAATTGGGTGTGAGTATGTGTCATGTGTGCATAAGATTATGTTGACAAGCATTCTGGAGTATACGATACTTTTGGTCATACGAGTTGGGCTTTATGTCTGGTTGGGCAATTTCCGGGGCGCCCTGCCTTCATTTGTGAGTAGTGAGTGGTTGAACAACCTTGCAAGCGCGAGGTTTGGATAACATTGATTGCGTTGATATGGAGCTTTGACACGTCATGACCCGGAATATCAAGTTCGCTGTGATTTGGGCCGTCGCCCTTTCTTTCTTTTCGCTTTTCTCCTGCGCTGGGCCGGGGGACATTCCAGGAAATCCCACTGCCCCGGTGAAGATGGGGATAAAGGTCCAATGGCCCGAAGGAGTGACATACGATAAAAACACCCGCAAACTGAACATCCCCGCGTCCTATTTTGCGCCTGGGGCGGCCTCGGCGCCCACCTACCTGACAGACGCCGAAGTGACCCTGGTCGGCGAGGGGATGCCCCCACTGAAAATCAGGGTGGATGTCAATAACGCTGTGGCCTCTTTTTCCGTGCAGCCGGGCTACTACACTGTCAAAGGCGTGGTGTGGACCAGCATCGGGCTCACATTCACCGCGAGTACGCAGGTTTATCTGCAAAGCGGCGAAAACGGAGTCATAACCATGACCATGGCTGTGAACGCCCCCCCGGGGACGATAAGTGTGACCGTGAGCAACGCCACCCCCAAAACCGGCGAGGTGA
>JAOUNV010000173.1 GCA_029880775.1 Nitrospinota bacterium
TTCACGGCATCAGAAAGCTTGCCCAAAAACCGAACTTTGTGAGCTATGTTGACGAGGCTTTCGCCCAGGATAATTCCGGCAACCTGATCCGCGCCGCCAATCGGGCGATCAAACGAATCGGCATGGAAGATCCAGACCATGCCCTCCGGATCAGCCGGGGGTTGAGTTCCTTTTCGCTGGGGGTGATCCTGAACATGACCAGGAACGAGGAGGACACGATTATCGGCCGGATGTTCTGCGATACAGTGACAACTTACTACGGCCCCAGGGCCGAATATCTGGGGCATGTGCCATACGATGAGCGAGTGGCGATGGCCGAACGGAAGGGGACTCCTTTTCTGCTGGAGCATGGCGATAGCCAGACAGCCGCCTGCCTGCAAATGGTGGGCCGCAACCTGACGGAGAAAATGGCGTCCACTCTTCGCAATCCGGTGCCATGGGAAGAGACCGCACATCAGGACTATTACAGCCTGCTGGGAGCTCCCCGCCATGCGGGGCAGGAGACGATCCACGCGGCTTATATCCGTGCCATCAGTCAATACGCCGAGGGCTCCTGGGCCACCTATGGCGCCATCGGCCCTTCTGAAAGGAAGGGGATGATGACCAGGATCGAGGCGGCCTACGGCGCCCTTTTCGATAAAGAGGCAAGGACCGAATATGACGCCAAGTTGGGGGTGGTAAAGAAAGAGGAGCCTGAGCTCCGGATGGAGAAGAAAGGGGCCAATGGAGCCCACCAGACCCATTCTGTCATAGGAGGGTTCATTGTTGACAGGATCAGCGGGGCCAATCTTCGCGATATCCGCCAGTCGAAGAACATGTCGCTGGAGCAGATCTCCAAAAATACCAAAATCAGGAAGGTCTATCTGGAGGCGTTGGAAAACGAGACTATGGAAAGCTTTTCGGCGGAAGTGATCATGAAAGGTTTTTTAGGATGTTACGCCAATGCGCTGGGACTGGACCCGGAGGAGGTGGTGGAGAAGTACTCCGCGGAATGGAAAACGGAGGATTAGTCGGTTTGCGATGGGGAGAACCGCAGGGGATCTCTCCCCGGGTCACATGCTATGATCTATCGCCATTTTAATCTTGGCCTTGCTCTGAGCCCCCACTATCTGCTTCTGGACCTGGCCGTCCCTGAAAAACAGAAGCGTGGGGAATGCGCGAACCCCGAACTTGCCGGAAATCAAAACCCAGAGCAAAGCGCCACTGATATCTTGATCTTCCCCCCCAGAATCAATATAAAGAGCCTGGCTGATCCCGACGGTGGGAATCAGCCGGAACGCCCGCCGCGCCTGATCGCTTGCCAACGCCGGGGCGCCAGCGCCAGAGCGCCCAGGTCAGGAGAAGGGAAATCAAACGTTCTGGTCGATAACCTGTTTGAGCTCGGCTTTGCTGCGCACTCCCACCACCTGCTTTAGCACGGCGCCATCTTTGAAAAAAAGAAGGGTGGGGATGGAGCGGATGCCGTATTTAGTCGCCGTCTGGGCGTTCTCGTCCACGTTAAGTTTTCCGATGCTCACCTGCTCGGGGTATTCGCCAGCCAGCTCCTCCAGCGTGGGGGCTATCATGCGGCATGGGGCGCACCATTCCGCCCAGAAATCAACGATTGTAAGTTTATCCGCTTTGAGCACGCTCTGCTCGAAATCACCATCTGTAAACTTGGTCACATTCCCGGCCATTACTAAGAATCTCCTGCTTAAATTGAATTGGCGGTTTTTCTGTATAAAGTAGTTTAACTTCGCCAGCGTCCATTATCAACACCAGTTTTAAGATGCCATCCGCTACCGATAGATTCACCACAGCGGCATCTTGTTGAAATTCATGTCCGGGGGCTGTATGCTTCATTCAGCTCGCAACAAAGACAGGTGAATGAAGAATGCTTTTTCAGGATGTAATACTGAACCTTCAAGGCTTCTGGTCCAAATATGGGACGCTGATCGTGCAACCCTATGATCTGGAAGTGGGCGCGGGGACTTTTTCCCCCCATACTTTCCTGCGCAGCCTGGGGCCGGAACCATGGAATGCGGCGTATGTGGAGCCCTCCCGCAGGCCCACCGATGGCAGGTATGGCGAGAACCCGAACCGGCTGCAGCACTACTATCAATTCCAGGTGGCGCTAAAGCCGAGCCCGGACGATATCCAGGAGCTTTATCTGCAGTCGCTCAAAAGCCTGGGTGTCCGCCCGGAAAGGCACGACATAAGGTTTGTGGAGGACGACTGGGAGTCCCCCACCCTGGGCGCCTGGGGGCTGGGATGGGAAGTGTGGCTCGATGGCATGGAGATCACCCAGTTCACATATTTCCAGCAGTGCGGAGGCATAGACCTAAAGCCGGTGACCGGAGAGCTGACCTATGGGCTGGAGCGGATCACCATGTACCTGCAAAATTGCGACAACGTGTATGACCTGAAGTGGAACGACAAGGTGACCTATGGTCAGGTGCACCACAGAAGCGAGGTTGAGTTCTCCGACTATAACTTCAACCATGCCGACACGGCGCTGCATTTTAAATGGTTCGACGAATACGAACAGGAGGCCAACCGCCTGCTGGAAAAAAACCTGGTGCTTCCGGCATATGACTTCTGCCTCAAATGCAGCCACGCTTTCAATATGCTAGACGCCAGGGGCGCCATCTCCGTCACAGAGCGGACCGGGTATATCGGTCGGGTGCGCTCCATCGCCCGCAAATGCGCCCAAGGGTATCTGGCCCTGCGCGAGGAGATGGGCTTCCCGCTGCTGGAGAAGTGAGGGATCAGCCCCCACCCCTCGGTTTAAAAAGTTTGAGGCCGATGGTTGCTTGCCAGGCCGTAGTCAATAATCACATCTTGGCGTATACCATCGCGATGATTATCCCACCAATCCCCTGTTCAACCATATGCCACAAGGAATTTTTAATTACATAAGCGATTGATTCACCATGCGCCCCAGCCATGGCGAGGCCATGGGGGAATACCCATAGCAAGCCTATGATAGCCCCGAATATCAAGCCATCCTTGACGGGGCTTTTGCCTATAAAACCACGCTGGTAGATATAAGCCATAATAAGGGCCAGCACAAAATAGGCAAGAAGTAAAACACCGAGCCCTTCATGTTTGGCGTGAACTTGCTCATAAAGACTAGCCATGATTAAGTTGTGCCAGACACCAGCGACAATCCACATTCCAAGGCCCCCCACCACAGTGGAAAGCGCCAGTTTTTTTATATTTACTGTCATATCATTTCCTTAAATTAAGCAACCCAATGCGCCTAATATAGGGCCACTTGCCCCCGCTTGCAAATGCGCGGAAGGGTGTCTGGCCCTGTGCGAGGAGATGGGCTTTCCGGTGTCGGAGCTGGAGAAGTAAAACACCGAGCCTTTCAGGTTTTGATATGAACTCTTCACAAAGATTGGCCAATATTAAATTGCGCCGAATGACTGTCACAGCCTCCCCAGGTGGGCGCGGTCTAGCTGTTAATGATAAAAATGATGGCGGCGGCTACGGCTGCCGCCAGAAGGATCAAGCCATTTTTTCTTGCCTCGGAGGTTTTAACGGAAAAAGGCGCCCCAGCTCCTGCGCTGATCATATTATTTGAACTTTCTCGTATAGTAACATTAAGACCTCCAGAGTCTTTCTGGCAGCCGCACTGATAAACTCCAAAACCATGGATGGAATAGTCGAATGTCACATTTCCCGTCTTGTCGAATTCACGGAGATTTTCCTGCGGACAGATCTCCTCCACCCAAGAGCGCAATTGGGCTTCTTCGATGGCTTTAAATTTAATCGGCTCATGACGCCCGTTGATCAACAGGCTCGGTGGTTGGCCGGAAACAAGTTTCAACTCGGTGGCCCCCTGACCACGCATCAGGTGAAAAAAAGCGTCGATAGCCGCCATTGCCCCTCCACTTGGGATATGATTATACGACCTTTATTATACTTCGGTGTGTTGCGCAATGGTAGTGGATAAGCCACGCTTTGGTCTCATTTCGATATCGTTGTAAAATGTGGGAAAGGATATCACCGAATGATAGCATCAATACTTTTGGGCTTATGAGAAGAATCAGATCGATGACGCATGTGGCTATGGCCATTTTATCTATTATAGTTACGCCATTTGCCGCCATAGGCGGCGAAAGAGACGTGCTGTATCAGGTGTCCACAATCAACGCCTTGCTGGAGGGGGTCTATGATGGTGAGATGACATATGGAGATGTAATGGAGCATGGGGCGTTTGGCCTGGGCACCTTCAACGGGCTGGACGGAGAAATGGTTCAGCTAGAAGGCTCGGTGTACCAGATCAAAACCGACGGCAAAGCGTATGTCGTGAAGAGCGAGACCAAAACTCCGTTTGCCATGACTACATGGTTCGAGGCGGACGTGACCGGCTTTCAGAAAGCTCCTCTGGGTTCCGAAGAGCTGCAGGCGCGCCTGGACGCCATGATCGTTTCAAAAAACCTTATCTATGCCGTTAAAATCACCGGATCGTTCGATTATCTGAAGCTTCGCAGCGTCCCGGCGCAGAGCAAGCCATATCCCAAACTGAAAAAAGTAATTGAAAATCAGGCTGTGTTCGAGCATTCAAAGGCTATCGGCGCCATCGTTGGGTTTCGGATCCCTGGATCTCTAAAAGGCGCAAACTCGCCTGGATACCATTTCCATTTTATCAGTGAGGATAGAAAATATGGTGGGCATGTTCTTGCTCTTAGAACCGCAAAGGTGAAAATAGAGCTTGATCAGACTCGTGGATTCATGATGATCCTCCCTGCCGACCAGGAATTTCTGGAAGCCGACGAATCATCCGATACCTACAAACCGATGGAGAGCAAATCTCCCCGGTGAATGGAGCGTTGGCTCTGCCACCTCATGAGTTGAAGAAAATCAGGAGGTCCACAACCCTGATATAGCAACGCCACCATGAGGCGCCATTCCGGTGAAGGCCAAAAACATGGCGGAGAGGGTGGGATTCGAACCCACGGTACGGTTGCCCGCACACTGGTTTTCGAGACCAGCTCCTTCAACCAACTCGGACACCTCTCCTTGGCGTTGCCCAAGGATTCTATCATCTTGGTTCGGCATTGCAACAGCCGCTTTCATCTTGGCCCAATAATTGCTCAAAGCTACATGAAGAGGCATTTACTAATGATAAATCCTGATAAAATGACAAAAAGTGGCAAGAGCCGGGAAAAACCCTGGACTGAGGAGGATATCGACCACAGTTTTCCCATTTGGTTTAGCGCATTTTCCACTATTATGCTTCTCAACCATGGATTAAGTGTTTCCTTGAGGGACGGAAACGCTATCATGTACCGCATTATGTACGATAGGGGGCACTCCCCGGAAAAAGCGGCGCGCCTGTTTCA
>JAOUNV010000174.1 GCA_029880775.1 Nitrospinota bacterium
ACAACTGCAAGGCTCCGCCCAATGCTGCGCGGAGGAGATTCAGGCGGACATGTTTGCGGCTGCGGCCCTTCGAAAGGTAGGCTATTCCATGGATGGCGCCGACCTGGTCTTTGAGTTTCTGGAACGGACAAATCCCGATGGAAGCCCGGCCCACCCAGGCGCGAGGTTGCGCTCTTCGCTGGTGAGCGCCACGCCTTGATTTTCGCGCTGACCCGATAGTAAGCAAGCTTATTATTGGATCAATTCGTTTTGTAACGGAACATTTCAGGACAAGTGGCTATTCCCGGCATTCATCCATGTAGAATAAAGGCTACAGCGCGATGCTGTGTCAAGGACTTTTGACCGCTTTTTTACATATAACCGCGGTCTTAAACCACACCTAAGCTACTGTTTTTATAGACATATATCAGATTAATGCATTTTTTTCTCTTTTACAGTTTTTCCATGGTGAGTAATCCTGATTTCAATGTTATAATTTAAGTAACATGAAAGAGAGAAATGTTATGGAGTTTGTTGCTAAAGGGTTCGTGTCGCTTCTTGCCGCTGTTGCGTTCCTTCTAATCCCTATCGACCCCGCTGGCGCCCAGATATTCAAATGGAAGGATAAAAGTGGGGCTGTAAATTTCAGCGACAATCCAGACGCCACCTTGGCGAACAAAAAAGTCGAGAGAATAGAAGTAAAGCAGCAAGTGCTTACGTACTCCGAGTCAGAGGAAGAGATTGCGGCCACTCCATCGGATGAGGCGGCTCCGGTAGCAGAGGCTGAGGCTCTCTCCGATGAGGCGAAGAAGCAGGAGGAAGTCACCAAGGACGGTGTGGAAGTCGCCAACTTTGAGTTAAGCCCGTCCGTAGGCGGAACGGCTGTGATAGTCGCCACCATCAAAAACAACATGCCCTACCCCGCGGCCGGCCTTCGCATGGACGTGATACTTTATACAAATGACCGTAAGAGGATACCTGATATCGAAATCCCCTACAAGGAGGGAAGAATCCGGGCGGACTGGTTGGGACCTGGAGAAACCGCCGAGTTGGAATACATTACGAGCATCAATCAGAATGACATTGCCGGATATAATTATCAGGTAGTCTTCGCCAGCATCGCCCCGACCCAGGATAAATCTGGCGGTAAAGTCACCGAACTTCTTGTTAACCAGAAAACGGGCAAATCCAGGGTGGCGCCTAGAACAACACCGGAAGAACAAAAAGGGGCCATGTAGCTCCAGGCGCCGTCTTCCTTCTTCTTAAAAGGGGCCATGGCCAAGGTTTCCAGAATATACATTTGCCAGAAATGCGGTCATAACTCCGCCTCCTGGCTGGGCAAATGCCCCTCATGCCAGGCGTGGGACTCTATGGCCGAGGAGATCCAGGACAACTCCAAGCCTTCCACCGGAGCCAGAAGAAGATGGACACCAGTGGATGGAAGCCAGCGACCAGAGCCTATCACCAAAACCTTTTTTGATGACGAAGCCTCCAGAATCCCCACAGGTATAGCGGAGTTGGACCGCACCCTGGGCGGAGGAGTCGTCCCAGGATCTTTCATCCTGGTCGGCGGAGACCCTGGAATAGGGAAATCGACTCTGCTGCTGCAGGTGGCGGGGCTTATGGCAAAAAAAGGGCCGGTTCTATATGTTTCCGGTGAGGAATCACAGGGGCAGATCAGAATGCGCGGCCTGCGGCTGGGTAATCTGTCCGACAACCTGTTTCTCCTGCCAGAGACTCAGGTGGAGCTTATCGAATCCCACATCGACAAGTTGAAACCATTGATGGTAGTGATCGACTCCATCCAGACCATATACACCGACGAGGTTCCTTCCGCCCCCGGCACGGTGGGGCAGATCCGAGAATCGGCGGGAAGGCTTCTGGCCAAGTGCAAGTCCAGCTCCATACCGATGTTTCTCATTGGCCATGTGACCAAGGATGGCGCCATTGCCGGCCCCAGGCTGCTGGAGCATATGGTGGACACGGTCCTTTATTTTGAGGGGGAGCACGGCGGGCCCTTCAGGATCGTCCGAGGGGTGAAAAACCGCTTCGGCTCCACAAACGAGATCGGCGTATTTGAAATGAAATCGGAGGGGCTCGTCCAGGTGGACAATCCCTCCAAGTTGTTCCTGTCGGAGCGACCCCAGGGCGCCCCAGGGTCCGTGGTCACCGCTTGCGTCAACGGTGTCCGGCCTCTGCTGCTGGAGATACAGGCGCTGGTCTGCTCCAGCCACCTTGCCTCTCCGCGCCGCGCCACCTCCGGGTTCGACCAGAACCGCCTGGCCATCCTTCTTGCCATTATCGAAAAAAGGGGGGGATACCACCTTATGGGGGAGGACGTGTTTGTCAACGTGGCCGGCGGCGCCAGGATAGACGAGCCGGCGGCGGACCTGGCGGTTTGCGCCGCGGTGGTCTCCAGCTTCCGGGATGTGACCATAGACCCGCTGACAATCGTGCTAGGCGAGGTGGGCCTGGCTGGGGAGACAAGAGCTGTGTCGAACCTGGAGCGAAGGGTGGCCGAAGGGGCCAAGCTGGGATTTGCCCGAGCGGTGATCCCCAGAGGAAAAGGCGTCTCCCAAAAGATGGAAGGGCTTGATATAATCCAGGTGGCGGACGTGGCTGAGGCCATGGAAGCGCTGTTGGACAGATAATAGCAAGCCAATTAAGGAGGGGCGAATGAAATATATTTTTATTATCGTGGCGACGGTGGTGTTGACCCTGGGGGCGATCATGAATGCCCACTTCGTGATCCACGACGACGGATACATGGTAAAACTGGTCCAGAAGGAGAAAATGACTTTCGACGATACCTACGTGGACGCCAGGGACTTGAACCCGGTCAAATGGTTGACTCTTCCAAAGGCGGTTAGAAAAGCGTTGAACAACGACAAATCGAAGAAGTTGAAAAAAGATATCAACGAAGGCCTGGACAAGGTAAACCAGAAAATAAAGAAGATATTCAAATAAAGCGCCAAGGACAACTTGGGGCAAAGCGTACTTCACGTCCGCAAAGGGCCATTGAAATACCGCCTTCGGACATACATCGACACACCGATATGCGCCATCACCACCAGAAATATGATCACGTTGCGCTCCCTCCAATAAGGGGGGCCTTCGTATAGGGCCGATATCTCATGGGCGCCTGGCTCCAATTGGAAATTGATTACCACCTTCTTTTCCGAGTCTTTTCGCAGAGTGTCCGCATCGATATCCTCTCCATCTACTGTCACTTTCCAGCCTGGAAAATATATCTGATTGATCCTGATACGGCTAGCGCTTTTGATCCTGGCTGTATACTGAACGTGATATTTGCTGTTCCCCGGCGCGCTTTCTAAAACTCCCTCACCCGACACCATTTGCGCCAGAGGCTCCGGACGCGGGATCGGCTTCATAAGTGGAAGGGCGCGGTACGGCTCTCGGGGGGGGGCTTGTCGGTCGATGGCTTGGAACGGACAAGAACCACGCTGTTGAGGGGGGCGTACTCCAAACGGACGGAGAATGTGTTTCTGCGCACATCGCTCATGGATAAACGATAATCAACAATCTCTCTGAACCAGGAGGGGCTAACCTTCGGCAAGGAACTCCCTTTGGGCTCATTTAGATTGTTATACCACATCAGGCTCAAGAAAAAAGCGACGAACATTACACCGGATTGCATAGAGGGGCGTTTGGCCAGCGCGATACAGACTCCCGCAACACCTATGATCTGCAAAGTCGCCAACACGGCCTGGATCCGCCATGGAAACTGGACATAGCGGACGATATCGAAAAAGCTCCAGAGCCCGGACCCCAGGCTGGTGAGAGACAGGATAGCGAGAAGGTAAAGGACGAAAGCCACCACAATCCTCGCGTCCTTTCTGTTCAAATACGCCCCAGCGGCGCACAAGACCAGGTGAAGCGGTCCGAGTTGGTAAAACCATTGGCTCCGAATAGATGGCAAGATGAAATCGATCGGATCCGCTACCCAATTGATCACGTTATAGTGACCGGTTAACGCCAAGTGCAACTGTATAAGATGCTTAAGTTGAAGAACGTGGAACCAATATGGAGAGCTGAGCGCCAGCCCCAGCGCGAACCCGGAAATGAACAGAATCCCTATTCCTGAAACAGTTTTCCTGTCGGCGCCAGAAAGCAGGATCACCGCCACCCCGTATACGAACAGTATGCCGCTTAAGAAAAGAGACGTTGATGGGTGGGATATGAATACAAGGGCAAGGCTAATTCCCATATAGGCCGAATATCGAGAGCTTCGCCCAGATCCGGCAACTCCTTCACCTAGCATCCTGAGGAAAAAATAGAAGGGATGCGGACACAGAACTATGGAAAATAGTTCACTAAAATCGCTACGGAACTGGAGATTCAACAGAAGATATGGAGAGGGGACAAATAACAGAGAACAAGCCAATCCCAAAAGCCTGTTGCTCAGGTACCCGCATAAAAGGTATGCCCATACCCACCGATAACCAGAACAATGGTCAGCCCGAATGAAGTAACAGACAAAACATCCTCATTTACCGGATAAACCAGAGATATCCAATCGGACAAAATGAATAAAATTGACGAAAAGTAAAAATATCCAGGTGGATAAAACAGGAAAGTGGGATAACCGTATCCAAAAAAAAGATCGGGCAACCATCGGGGGTACATATTTCCCGACAAGATAGCTTCTTGGAAACGATCGGTTAGAATCAAATACCTCATCGGATCCGCCATTACGAATTTGATCTCCTCCGAGTAATACATTCCGTCTACAAGAATTGAGGAAAATAGAAACAGAACAAAAATTGTAAAAATATTGGAGTATAAAGGACGAACACTTTTTAAAGAGAAACCAGACTCCCCGCTAAAGGACGAAGCATACCCAAAAGTGGCCATAAGCGCGCCGCTGGAGGCGATAAACGAAAACTCACCAAAAGATGGAACCAGCAAGGAACCCAGACCAGCCTTGTAACTATCCAGGCCCGTCGGCCAAAAATCGAGCGGATATATGGAAAAAGCCAGATAAATGATTACAGCGAGGGCCAGGAGAATCAAAGAACCGGAGCCGGACAAAGCTTGACAAAAACGAAGAGCAAAGTTTTTTAAAAGCATCCCCATCTCTCCGCAACGTGGTTCGCTTGGACCGTTATTATGCCGAGGTTTAAGACCGGCGGTTATTAGTATAGCCTGCCAGCGCCAAACCGTTTTTATGCAATGTAGGCGCTTACGCTAGCAACTATACAGTTAGCGTCAATTTGCGTTCTCAGAGTATATGAAAGCCCAGCGCCTTTCCCCACAGGTGGGAGTCTATCGGCGCCACGCCGCTACTGCTCCGATGATGGTAGCGACGGCAGTTCCAGCTTCACTGTGGTC
>JAOUNV010000019.1 GCA_029880775.1 Nitrospinota bacterium
TCGGACCAGCCCTCGGAAAATAACGAAGAGCGCGTCATCCGGGTGGGAGCCTCCGGTTTCTCTTACGACGACTGGATAGGGCCCGTTTACCCTCAGGGGACAAAACGCTCCGACATGCTCCACTACTACGCCCACGAGTTAAAGTTCGACCTGGTGGAACTCAATTACACCTACTACACCATGCCGGAGCCAAAGGGAATCGAGGGGATGCTCTCCCGAGTGGAGCCAGGCTTTGCCTTCATCGCCAAGGCCCACCAATCGATGACCCACAAGATCCGTGACGAGTCTGGCGGGTATATCCGCGACGAGACCGCCGTGGCTACTTTCAAGGAGGGGCTGGCCCCCCTGATCGATGGTGAAAGGCTGGCCTGTGTGCTGGCCCAGTTCCCCATGAAGTTCAGCCGGGGGACACAGGGGATGGATCATATAGCCTGGCTCGCCGAGCGTCTGGCGCCGGTGCGTATGGTGGTGGAATTTCGCAACAAGGCCTGGATAGCCCAATCGGTGTTCGATTTTTTAAAGAAAATCGGCGTAGGATATTGCGTGGTGGACGAGCCGGACCTCCCATCCCTCTCCCCATTCATGCCGGTGGCCACCACCGATATCGCCTACTTCCGCTTTCACGGGCGAAATAAAAAATGGTTCGGCGTTTCCGCCGCCCAACGGCACAATTATGAGTACTCCGAGTCGGAGCTGCGCCAGTTCCTCACACCGATAAACAAGGTGGCCGAACAGGCGAAAACCACCCTGGTCCTCTTTAACAACCACTTTGGGGGCCAGGCCGCGCGCAACGCCATGGCGATGAGAGAGCTGCTGGGTCTTGCCGGGCAAAAGGCCACAGGTTAAGAGGCGTTGCTGTTGCTTTAGGGCATTGCGGGAGTATAATCGAAATCCATGACCGAAGAAATCCAGACAACAGAAACCGAGGATCAGCAATCCGGCCCCGTCAGCGCGGCGGCGGAGAGCGGGAACACTCATGCCCAAAAGAAAGTGGTGCGCCAGGTGGACCCGGAGGAGAGGCTGCCGATCACCGCGCATCTGGAGGAGCTTCGGTGGCGTATCATCTATGCCGTGGCCACAGTGTTCATCCTCTTCGTACCGCTATTCGCTTTGTCAGACTATGTGCTGATGATAGTCATGAGGCCGTTGCCTCCCGCGGAAACGCTCCACTCCACGGCGCCTCAGGCCATATTTTTCTTCTTCATGAAAATATCCCTTTACAGCGCCGTTGTCGTCTCCATGCCGATGATAATTTACCAGGCGTGGGAGTTCATCGCCCCGGGGCTTTTGCAAGTGGAGCGAAAATACACCGCGATTGTTGTTTTGTCCGGTTCCTTTTTCTTTGTTTTAGGAACTGTGTTCTGCTATTTCTTGGTCCTGCCGGCGGCTCTCGCCTTTTTTCAGGATTACGCTGCGGGCGCTGTGGCAAACATCTGGACCATTCACGACTATACCTCCTTCTTTTTCACGATCATTATTGCGTTCGGGCTCGCTTTTGAGCTACCCATAGTTATGGTTTTTCTTCTGGCAACCAGGGTAACCACATACCGGACCCTGGCCAGCAAGCGGCCCTATGCGATTGTGGGCGCCTTTGTCGCCGGAGCGCTCTTCACACCGAGCGACCCGTTGAGCCAAGCCATGCTTGCGGCGCCATTGTATCTTTTCTTTGAAATGAGCCTGCTGGTGGGATGGATCTTTTTCAAACCTCCGCCAGAGGAGCCTAAGGAGCCGTTGGATGAACCAACCGAAGGATAAATTGATCGCTGCCCTGGACGTGGACTCCCAGGAAGAGGCGATGGCCGCCGTGGAGCGGATGGAGGGCGCCCTTGCCTGGGTAAAGGTTGGCGCCAGGCTCTTCTCCGCCACCGGGCCCTCCGTGGTGGGGCTGCTCAAGCAACAAGGGCTGAAAGTTTTCCTCGACCTGAAGTTCCACGATATCCCGGCAACCGTGGCCTCCGCCTGCGCCAACGCGGTGGCCTCCGGCGCGGATATGATAAACGTCCATGCCCTGGGCGGACGCGCCATGATGGCCGAGGGGGCAGCAGCAGCCCGCAATGCGGCAAAAGCTTCCGGGCATTCGTCCCCCATCGTCATCGCCGTCACAGTGCTCACCAGCATGGGGCCGGAGGATCTGCGCCTGCTGGGCTTCAACCAATCTCCGGAGGAGCTGGCGCTTCACCTGGCTTGTGAGGCAAAGGCCGCAGGACTTGACGGTGTGGTGGCCTCCGCTCATGAGGTGGCTGCTATAAAAAAAGTCAATGGCCCCGATTTCGTTGTGGTGACTCCTGGCATTCGCCCCGCCTGGGCCAGCGTGGATGACCAAAAGAGGATCATGACCCCCGCCCAGGCCCTGGGGATGGGGGCGGATTTTCTGGTGGTGGGCCGCCCCATATTCGCCGCGGCAGACCCGAAGGCCGCGGCCCTGCAGACATTGAAGGAGATGGAGGAGGAGTAACGGCCATCATTCCCGATGAGCCTGAGTCCTTCACAGAAGTAGAATACAAATATGATACGACTAGATAATATATCCAAAGCGCATGGCGGAACACCTGTATTTTCTGAGCTGTCTATACATATCCGGCCTGGCCGCCGCGTGGGCCTGGTGGGGGACAACGGCGCGGGGAAAACCACCCTGCTCAATATCCTGGCGGGCGACCTGTCGCCGGACGAGGGGCGGAGGATAGTTTCTCCCGGCGTGCGCATCGGCATCCTGCGCCAGGAAACTGGCGGGGAGGATCATGTCCCTCTGCTGGAAAACGTCATCGCCGGGGCGGATCATCTGGTGGTCATGCAGGATGAGATGAACACGATCACCGATCGCCTGCATGAGGCGGAGAGCAGGGAGGACCTTAAAACCGTGGAGAGGCTGGCCCACGACCTGGCCGAGGCCCAGGAGCGGTTTCACGACGCGGGAGGGTATGCCGTGGAGGGAAAAGCCCGCGCCATCCTGGTGGGGCTGGGGTTCACTCCGGACCAGTTCGACCGTCCCACGGGAGCTTTTTCCGGCGGCTGGCGGATGAGAATGAGCCTAGCCAGGCTACTGCTTTCCCACCCGGGGCTGTTGCTGCTCGATGAGCCGACCAACCACCTGGACCTGGAATCATCCATCTGGCTGGAGAGTTTTTTGACAAGCTACGATGGTTCGCTGCTGATAATCAGCCATGACAGGTTTTTCCTGAACCGAATGGTGGATTCCATCGCCGAAATCGAGTTCGGCAAGCTGACCTTGTACCCGTTCCCCTACGACAGATACGTGGAGGAGAAACAGATACGGCGTGAACACCTGGAGTCCGCCGCCAACCGTCAGCAAAAAGAGATCGCCCATCAGGAGCGGTTCATAGAGAGATTCCGGGCCAAGAACACAAAAGCCACCCTTGTCAAAAGCCGTGAGAAGGCGCTCAACAAGATCGAGCGGATCGAGACCGTGAAGCAGACCAGGGGCATCGGATTCAAGTTCGTGGAAACGGGGCGCATCGGCCACACTCCGGTGGAGGTGATAAAAGCCACAGTGGCCTATGGCGATAACGTGGTGTATCGCGATCTTGATTTTTCTATTCGCAGGGGGGACCGGATCGCGCTGGTGGGGCCCAACGGCGCCGGTAAATCGACCCTCATCAAGCTTCTCTCCGGGCTGTTGTCGCCGAAAAGCGGGATTTTGAAAATTTCCGAAAGCGTGTCTATGCGCCATTTCGCCCAGCATCAAATCGAGGCGCTGGATCCGGAGAAAACGGTTCTGGACGAGCTTATCTCCGGTATCCCTTTCGACGCCATCCCCAGAGCAAGGGGAATCCTGGGCGCCTTCCTGTTCCGCAAAGACGACGTGGAGAAGCTGGTGAAGGTTCTCTCCGGCGGAGAAAAGAGCCGACTGGCGCTGGCCAAGATCGCGCTCAATCCCACCAACCTGATGCTGCTGGACGAGCCGACAAACCATCTGGACTTGAAAAGCAGACAGGCCCTGGAAAAAGCCTTGGCGGGATACAAGGGGTGTCTTGTCCTTATCTCTCATGACCGCGCCTTCATCGACGGCGTGGCCAACAAGATAGTCCATGTGGAGCATGGCCAGCTTACAGAGTTTTTGGGCGACTGGATGTATTATGAACGGACGAAGGAGCAGAAGCTGGGAACCGCCGCCGCCATGCCTGACGCGGTTATACAGCAGAGCGCTCCGGCCACCGTCAAGGATAAGAAATCAAAAAAAGAAGCCCGCCAGGAAGCGGCCCGGCAAAGAAACGAGCGAAGGGGAAACGCCGGCAAGCTGAAGAAAGATCTCACCGCCGTGGAGACCAGGATCGCGGCGGTGGAAGTCAGAAGCGGCAAGGTGGAGCAGTTGCTGGCCGATCCTGATACTTACAAAGACCAATCTTCATCCGTGGAGCTGGCTCGTGAACTGGCGGCGCTGAAAAGCGAGAACGCAAAGCTGCTGCTGCGCTGGGAATCATTGTCTGGCCAGATAGAGGCGATAGGCTCCGGCGCGTAGCATATGTGAGCGGGATGTGCGCTCTCACCCCGCGTCCTTGAACTCCACCGCTGAATAACCAGCCCTTTCGATCGCGTTGCTCATCATCTCGTTGGTGACGCGGCCCTCGTCGAAGCTCACTTTCGCCTGTTGTCCCTCCAGGTCCACTTTCGCATCCTCCACTCCGTCGATCCTCATCAGCGCCTGCGACAACCAGTTGACGCAATGCCCGCAGCTCATTCCCTCGATCCGTATCACCCGCTTTGTCATACAGCCATCCACCTTATTTGCTTTTTGTGAGGCCGGATACGGAACGCACCAGGTCCGACAGCGAGACGATGCCGGTGAGTTTTGCATTCTCGGTGACGATGAGCCTGGAGACCCCCAGATGTATCATCATGCTGGCGGCGTAACGAATGTCCCACTGGCCTTCGGCGGAATAGGCCGGGCGGCTCATCACGTCGAAGACATTGAGCATGGAAATCTGCTCATCCTCGGCAAGCACCCGGCGGGCGATGTCTGTGAAGGTGACGATGGCGTATGCGTCGTGATCGTGCCTCGGTGGCACCACGGCGGATTTCACCTTGCGCGAAAGCATCAGCTCCAGCGCCTCCATCAAAGTGGCGGAGCCGTCTATGGTCACCACATCGGTGACCATCATGTCTTTTACTCTTGTAACCAAACCTGCCTCCCTTGCTGTCCCGTGCCTTTATTCTATCAGGCTCCGGAACGGTTATAAATACTCCTCGGCTTCCTTTTTCAGGGTGGACAGCTGGCTCTCCAGCCCCACCACAGACTCTATGGGCAGCGAGAAGGATATCCCGTTGCCCGGATGTTGCATATCTCCTGCGTCGTATATCGCTTTCAATATCTTCTGGCATGTCCGTTTTTCCACCAAGGTGATGAACGCTTCCTGGGGTTTGTCCAGTGTGAGACCAAAGAATGTCTTCGCCTCGTTGCTGCCGGTGCCGCGGACATGGACGATGGTAGCCCCGGTGGCCCCGGCCGCTTTTGCCGCGCCCACCACCTCCTGGGTCTTATCCGCGGGACAGATGGTGAATACCAGGTTAAATTTCATCTTTTATCTCCTCTTCTTCTTAGCTCAACTATTGTTTTCATCGTTACCGCATAGCCCAGGACCGTGACCATGGGGAACACGGAGGCAAACGCTATCAACCCGAATCCGTCTATCAACGGATCGCGCCCAGGGGTGTTGGAGGCCAAACCTAGGCCGAGGGCGGCGACCAGCGGCACGGTGATGGTGGATGTGGTCACTCCGCCGGAGTCGTAGGCCAGGGGCACTATTTCCTTCGGGGCGAGCCATGTCAGCATCAGTACCGTCGCGTATCCGGATAGAATGTATATCCAGAGAGGGTCGCCATTGAAGATCCGCTGCACACCCACCGCAAGCCCAATGGCCACACCTATGGCTACAATGTTGCGTAGACGAAAGCTTTGCAACCCACCCGACGAGACCTCCTCAGCTTTTTTCGTAACCGCCAAAAGCGCAGGCTCGGCCATGGTGGTGGCGTATCCGATGCAAAACGCGAATGCGATTGTCCACTGCTTATGATCCGGATGGGAGAACTTTTCCGCCATCGCCTCACCGATGGGGAATATCCCCATGTCCAGCCCCACGATAAACAGGTAAAGCCCAACCACCAGAGCCAGGAAGCCGCCCGCGATCCGGTGGGCGTTGGGCAGGCGGGCGCGCAGCACCACGAACTGAAAAAAGAGCGCCACCACCAGCACCGGCGCCACATCCCGGAAGACTGAAAACAAATCGCCGATTATCAATCCGTATTCACTCATTACAGCACCGCTATTCCGTACACCATGACGGTGGCCATGGGGGTCATGGCCGCGAACGCCACCAGCCCGAATCCATCGATGAGTGGATTACGTCCAGAGATAGAGCTGGCCAGCCCCACTCCCAAGGCAGTTACCAGCGGCACCGTCACCGTGGAGGTTGTGACTCCGCCCATGTCATAAGCAAGGCCTACTATATCCTTGGGAGCATAGGCGGTGAGCGCCATAACTAAAGTATACCCGCCTATGAAGTAGTAGTGGATCGGGTGCCCCAGGATGATGCGGATGGTCCCCAGCGCTATCCCGAAGGCAACCCCCGCCGCCACAGTGTTGCGCAGCGCGAACGCCGTCAGGCGCCCATGGGTGATCAACTCCGCCTTTTCCGCCACCGCCAACAGAGCCGGCTCCGCCACCGTGGCGGAGTACCCTATGGCCACGGCAAAAGCCAGCAGCAACTTTACGTCTCCCTTTTCCGCGAAGGAAAAGGCCAGCGACTCCCCCAGGGGGAACAGAGCCATCTCCAGCCCGCGCATGAAGAGAAAGAGCCCCGTGATGACCAGGGCTATTCCCGCCAGCATCCTGGGTGTGTTCGGAAAACTCTCCCCGATGACGACGAACTGAAAGAAGAAGATGACAACGAGCAGCGGGGCCACGTCCATAACGGAGCGGAAGAAAAGCTGGAAGAGATATTTCATATTTCCCCTGGCGCGTCTTGACAGTTATTCCATGGCCACCTAAATGGCAAGCCATCTTGATGGCAAGCCATCTTGATGGCAAGCCATCTTGATGGGGGGCCATCTAGATGGCAGCCACCCCGCCAGCGGGCCACCATACCCCTCCAGTGTATTACTCGGCGGAGAAAAACAGAACAGGATTCTGTGTGTGGAGACTCGGTGATCGTACTTCGAAAAGCCGAAGGCAGTGGCAGAACTCGAAGCGGGGGGGAAGGATTTTTGATTAAGGGTCCCTTTGCCCTGATATTATGGCAACAATGTTAACCACAGATGATGTCGCTTCGACGCATAAAGCGGCATCACGAAATTCTGCTGTGCGGTTATGTTGAAGATTGTTTGCAAAATCCAGCGCAGCTTTGGCATGCTTTCTTGCCGGTTCATAATGCCTACCAGATAATTCACAAGTCAGATAACTTTCTAACATTCGCTTGGCATCTGTTTTGCTCGGGGTTGTCCCAATTGTAAGCATACCCATACACGGTGGGGAATTTATTTCCCCACACCTCCCCCCGTTGACTCACCCCACTCCCTCCCGTAAAGGAAAGCCAGCCTGGAGAAGAAAATGGAAACCGTCTACGCAGAGACCACGCCGTCAACAGGATCCGAGGCCATAAAAACTGGCCGCCATCGCCACCATGGGCTTTCGGGGGGGGCGATCCCTTCCATCGTGTATGTGCGCCGCATAATCCGGACCAGCGGCCTAACCCACTTTTTCCAAATCCGCCCCTATTTCCCCAGCGGCTTTACCAGGCCGGGATGGGTTTTTTCCAGGGTCTTCAAAATCCGCAGAATGGCGGTGCGCGCCTGGCTCACTCCGGCGGCGCCTTTCGCTTTTGTAAATTTTTTCAGCGGCATCACGGCTTTTGCCATGGTCCTGTGCCCCCCGGCGCTGCCGTATTGGGCGAACAACCCGGCGGTGATGGCCCCCACGTCCAGGTCCGGGTCCATGTTCCTTATGGAAATGACCACGTTATCGCGGCTCACCCCTCCCACAGCGCAGACCGATGTGTCGCCGATCTGCATGGAAAAATCGGCGATGCGGGGGATAATGTCCTCCTTGCTGGCGCGGCCAAGCCAGATGAATAGCAGGCGGCCAATCTCTCTGCGGCTCCGGATCGCCTTCACGAAATAGTCGAGCTCTTGGGAGCGGAGCCTGGGCCGTGACATGCCGGATAACAGGTCGTGGTTGGCCAGGGGCCAGAGCATGTTGAAAGCCTCAAAATCGCGGGTGGAAGACTGCCGGGAGAGAAGCATGGTATCCGTGATGACACCATACAAAAGAGCGGTGGCCAGCCTCTGGTTTATCTTCACCCCTGCGGCGCTAAGAAATTCGGCCATGATAGTGGCGGTGGCGCCGTAGCCTGTGTCCACCACCCGAAAGTCGGCCTTGTACCGCTGGGGGTATGGGTGGTGGTCTATCACCACGTCCGCCTTGATAGACCCCACAGACTTGAAATAAGGCGGCTGCACATCCACCATCACCACCTTGTCGAAGCCTTTCACCTCTTCGGGCAAGACAGAGCCCACCTTCACGCCCAACAGCCGCAACATGGCCCTGTTTTCGTTGCGGGTAACTTTTCCGAAAGCGCGTATGGGCGCTGTATCGTCCCCCGCGCCTAAAAGCGCCTGGATGGCCATCCCGGAGGCGATAGCGTCGGGGTCGGGATCGTTCTGGGTTAGGATCAGCACCCGGTCGGAGTCCTTTAACGCGCTCCACAATTCAAAAGCCCGCTGCCGGGTGGAAATATCCCGCCACTCCCCCGAAAGACGCTCCTTGGCCGATTCCATCAGGTTCACCACCGATACGTTCGGCCTCGCCGCAGCCTCCGCCGAAACCGGCTTCTCTGAGATGAACAGCACTGGAGGCGCGGGCCCCTGGGGCGGGAACGCGCTGGTGAGCGGAGTGAAAAGATCAGGTTCGCAGGCGCCTATGATAACCCGGTCCGTCTGCTTGATATCCAACGTCGCTATAAAACCTGAGGTCAGTTCCCTGGCGTACAGCGTGTGCTCCCGATCCGGCGCCGAGGCGCCTGGCTGGTATCCTCCCACAGCCACCATCACCATTTCCACTCCCGGCTCCGTGGCCAGGCTTGTGGCCACATGGGACAGGGTGGAGCAATCCAGAAAAACGAAATATTTCAATCAAACGACCTCCCCCATATGATTATAGGCCCTTGAATACGAATTTGCCTCTTCTGATTTTCGATCGTCCCACGTAGAGGACACCGAGGTTCTGGCGTAACGCTCTGGCAACCAGACCGGCAGGACACCCCGGACGGTATTGGCGCTGTCATTCCACAGCCTGCGGCTTGTCCCTCGTTATCTCATTATGTTCCGACGCGCTCGCATTGGCTCTCCTGCAGCTCCAGCAACATCTCCAGCATCAGCTCCACATCGTCCAGGCGCTGCTGCCGACTGTAGGTGGAGGCCCGTAGGTCCGCCTGCACATGAGATACGAAAAAGTGGAGTAAAATCCGCGCGATACCCCTGGTTTTAAAGGCTAGCTCAGCCATATCCCCCGTCATGGGCTCGACGTTCACCGAGCTGCACAAGCCGCAAGGTTCTTTTTCCCCTCCGCGCCGACCCAAAGCCGCCATGTCCAACATATCCCTCTCCAGCTTTTCCAGAACATCCCAGAGCTCTTCGGCCGAACTGGCCGAAAGCATTCCACGGATCATTCGAATTGTTTCCGCCGCCACAGCGGCCTTGCGCGCCACGCCGCATCCATCGCAGGCGTGGCCAGCTTCCCCACGAAGCATGGTGTCACCCCCAGGCGAAAAGTTTACGGAGGGCCACTCCCACATGGGTGGTTTTGGCTATTCATCGCTAATCCTCTCGAATCGATCATGGTCAGGGCGGCGCATCGACTGTCGCCCATTTCGCCCTACCCCCATGCTCGCGCGTCATCTGCGTTTATGCGGCCCCCATAGATATAGACTTCGGGGCCAGATAGTATTATTATGCCATATGGTATTCATGCTTATGATGTTATCAATAAACAGAGTATGCGTCAACATAATATTTATATAATTGAATAAAAACAGTAGAATATTCCCATGGCCAACGGCGTATTCAATGACAGACTGAGGGAACTCATGAGGCGGCAGAAAAGCGTCAACGATTTCTCCAAGAAATGTGGTATATCCACCAGCCTTATGCTCGCCTACCTGGGCGGAAAGAGCCTACCTGGGCTGGAAAACCTGATAAAGCTCGCAGCGGCGGCGGACGTAAGCGTGCAGTGGCTGGCCAGCGGGATGGGGCCAACCCGGGCGGACGCGCAAATGTATGAAACAGAGCGGCGTAGGGAAGAGGCTATGGACAAAATGGACAGGGTGGAGGCGGGGGTGGAGAAAGCCCGGCTCCTGGCGGGGCGCAAGATCGCTCCCGGCGCCTTGCCTGATATTCATGCTTACGCTTTTTTGAACAATCTTGGGGAAAAACAGATAATCGACCTGGTGCGAAAATGGGGCAGTCGATACATGGAGGAGCGGCGGGTGGATTATGAGCTTTTGCGCAACGCCGTTCTGGCGGTAGAGGAACTGATGGAGAAAGGAAAGGTGACCCTTTCCCTGGAAAAAAAAGCGGACATCATAGCTCTGGTATACGAAAACAGCCTGGAAGCCGATGGGGAGAAAGTGAAATTGATAGACAAAGGGCTCGCCTCAAGGCTGATCAACCTGGCGCGCTGACTCCATCCCCAGTGGCGATGGGTAGGCGGCTGGAGACGCAAGGCGATTAATTGGTCGGGGCGAGAGGATTCGAACCTCCGGCCCTCTGCTCCCAAAGCAGATGCGCTACCAGGCTGCGCTACGCCCCGACGATAATTAACCAGCCCTCTATACTACACTTTCCACGCGCTTGATATCAACCATCACTTTTCAATGGCTCCTCGCCATCTGGGGGGGGAGCCGCAAAAGCCCTGGAATCTTCTTGAGTCGTCACGCACGGAAGGTTTTATGGAATGCTCAGATTTGTTTTTAGCCTATGGCAGGGAGGGCTCGATACAGCTTTGCGCCAGCCATCGGACCACCGGCGCCGCCACGCCGTCCCCGGTCAGGCGGTATGCGTCCTGGCTTCCCTCCGGAAGCTTGTAATCGTCCGGCAGCCCCATCAGCCGCGCCGACTCCCTGGGCGACAGCAGCCTGCTGCGCGCTCGGCCCCCTTCCACGATCAGGATGATTTGTCGGCTGGAGCCTCCCGCCGGTGTGCGCAGGCAACCGGCCACTCCATCAAACCGCACTTCGGCTCTCTGGCTGCTCCTCCCCTGTCTGTCTTTTCGTGTGCGTTTAAAAACCGCGCCGACACGCCGCTCTCCAGAATCGATCGCATGCCGTACCTTGCCCACATGCAAAGGGCTCATCAGGGACAATAGCTTGTCCCTTTCCTGCCGGGAGTGCCAGCGCGCGCCAGGAGAGTCGTTCTCGATGATATCCGCCAGCGA
>JAOUNV010000175.1 GCA_029880775.1 Nitrospinota bacterium
TAGAATATCGCGCTCCATGCGCAACCGCTTGTTCTCCTTGCGAAGCGCCTTGAGTTCATCAGCCTCACGGCGTTTTACCGTATCGCCCAAAAGACCCTCTTCGTACGTTTTCTTCCACCTGCCAAGAACAGCCGCGCTGACGCCCAGGTCTCGCGCAGCTTCTGTTATCGAAAGCCCTTGCTCGGTCACCAGCTTCACCGCCTCGACCTTGAACTCTTCGCCGAATTTACGCCGTTTCTTGCTCATTTCTTACCTCCCTAAAACAGATTACTAACTAAACATTCTGTCCGTCAATTCGGGGGAAGTTCAATCGTCCCCCCTTCCGGTTAAAATTGCTTCCCATACGTGGGCGCCTTAAATTAGTATTAGAAGGTGTTTTGGCCCGTTTGGGTCGACCCAATAACCGGTGGTGGCATGGTAGCCCCCGCCCGCAGAGATGTTGAAATGAAACGTATAGACAACGTAGCGGTGCTGGGAGCGGGAGTCATGGGCTCGGCCATCGCCGCCCACCTGGCCAATTCCGGCCTGGACGTGGTGCTGCTGGACATGGCCCCCCCAAAGCTCACCGAGGACGAAACGGCCAAAGGGCTGACCCTCGATTCCCCCCAGGTGCGCGACAGGTTCGTGAACAAAGGCCTGGCCGCATGCGCCAAAGCTTCCCCAGCTTCTTTTTATTCCCTGGGGTTGGTAAGCCGGATAGAGACCGGCAACTTCGATGACGACATATCCAAAATCTCCAAATGCGGCTGGATCATAGAGGTCGTGCTGGAGAATATGGAGATCAAGAAAAAATTGTACACTGAAAAGGTGATCCCCCACGCCGCCGAGGGCGCTATCCTCTCCACAAACACCTCCGGTCTCTCCGTCAATGAGCTGGCCCTGTCGTTGCCGGAGGAGATGCGCAAAAGGTTCCTGGTGACACATTTCTTCAATCCACCTCGCTACATGCGGCTGATGGAGATCGTCGCCTCCAAGTACACGGATCCGGCTGCAGTGGCCCACATGGCGGAGTTTATAAACCACCGCCTAGGCAAGGGGATTGTCTACGCCAAAGACACTCCAAACTTCATAGCCAACCGCATAGGCATCTTCGCCGTGTTCAACGCCATCCGCCACATGACACAGATGGGGATGACCGTGGAGGAGGTGGACTCCGTGGCGGGCCAGCCCTCTGGCAAACCGAAAAGCGCCGTCTTCCGCACTGCGGACCTGGTGGGGGTGGACCTGCTGGATCATGTGGGGAAAAACTCATACGACCATCAGGCCGACGACCCGGACCGGGAGGAATTCAAAACCCCGAAAGTGGTGACGGAGCTGATCGAAAAAGGACTGCTGGGGCAGAAGAGCGGCTCCGGATTCTACAAAAAGGTCAAAGAGAACGGCAAGTCGGTGATCTTTCATTACGACTACAACACAGGGGACTACGCCCCTCCGGCCAAGCCCCGCTTCGCATCCGTGGGGCAGGTCCGCCAGATAGACGACTCCGCCGCCAGGGTGAAGGCCCTGCTCAACGGCAAAGACAAAGCGGCGCAGTTCGCCTGGGCCACCACCCGAGACACATTGCTGTATACCTTCAAGCGGATTCCGGAGATCGCCGACGATGTGGTGAACATAGACAACGCCATGAAGTGGGGATACAACTGGGATATCGGCCCATTCGAGATGATGGACGCCATCGGCGTTGAGAGTTTTGTGAAACGCGCCAAGGCGGACGGCGTAGAGGTCCCGGAAGCTCTGACCAAAATAAAAAGCTTCTACCACCATGAGGAAGCTCGCAAAACATATTTCGACGTCAAAGCTGGCGATGGATACTCCGATGTCCCCGTGGCCCCTGGCGCCATAACTTTCGATATCCTAAAGCGCGCCGGCGCCGAAGTGGAGAGAAACTCCGCCGCGTCGATCCTGGACCTGGGGGATGGCGTTTTCGGGCTGGAGTTCCACTCCAAGATGAACGCCGTGGGGGGCGACACCCTGGGCATGGCCCAGAAAGCCGTCAGGCGAGCCGAGGCGGAGGGAGTGGCGCTGGTGGTGGGCAACCAGGGGACAATGTTTTCCGCCGGGGCGAACCTGATGACCTTGGCGGTGGCCATCGCCGAAGGCGTTTACGAAGATATCGACCTGATGATCCGCATGTTCCAGAAAGCCACCATGGGGATCAAGTACGCCAAGGTGCCCGTGGTGGTGGCGCCATACAACCTGACCCTGGGCGGCGGCGCGGAGTTCGTGCTGCATGCCGATTCCGTCTGCGCTCATGCGGAGACATACATGGGCATGGTGGAGATCGGCGTTGGGCTGCTACCGGCCGGTGGCGGAACCAAGGAAGTGACCATGCGCTCCATCCAGCTGGCGCAGGAGAACAAGACAGACGTGCAACCCTTCATCGCACGATACTTCGAGAACATCGGCCTGGCCAAGGTCTCCCGCTCCGCGCTGGAGCTGTATGAACTGGGATACCTGCGCCATGGCGACAGTGTGACCATGGACATCGCCCGGCTGATCCCGGACGCAAAGCAAAAAGCCCTGGCCCTGGCGGCCAACTATCGCCCATCCATGCCAGCCACAGATTTAAAGGCCCCAGGCCGTAGCGTGGCGGCGACTATAAGAAGCATGCTGTGGAATATGAGGATGGGTGGGTTCGCCACCGAGTATGAGGAATATATCGGCGGGATCATCGCCAACGTGATGAGTGGCGGCGATGTCCCAGTGGGGACTTTGGTGTCGGAGCAATATCTGCTGGACCTGGAGCGGGAAGGCTTCCTGAAGCTGTGTGGAAACAAAAAGACACTGGAGCGCATCCAAAATATGTTGAAGACAGGCAAGGCGCTGCGGAACTGAATAAACCGGAGAATGACAATGAGACAAGCCTATATACTGGCCGCCAAAAGAACCGCCGGATGCAAGGCGAACAAGGGTAAGTTTCGCGGAACCCGCCCCGACGACTTGGCCGCCGCCGCCATCGGGGGCGCCATAGAAAGCGCGGGGATCGACCCTGCCGAACTGGAAGACGTGATCATGGGGTGCGCCTTCCCAGAGGCGGAGCAGGGGATGAACGTGGCCCGAATCGCCGCCATGAAAGCGGGCGTGCCATATTCCGTCCCCGGCATGACGGTGAACCGTTTCTGCTCCTCCGGGTTGCAGTCTATCGCCATCGCCGCGGAGAGGATCATGGCGGGCTTCGCCGATGTGATATTGGCGGGTGGAGTGGAATCGATGTCCATGACCCCTATGGGCGGACTCAAGTACTCCGTCAACCCATCGCTGATGGGGGCGAATCCAGAGTCGTATTCCACCATGGGAATCACGGCGGAGATGGTGGCGGAGAAATACGGGATCGGCCGAGAGGCGCAGGATGAGTTCGCATACCAAAGCCATATGAGAGCCGCCAAAGCCATCGACGATGGCAAGTTCACAGACGAGATAATCCCGGTGGAGGTGGATCGCGCCAACCTGCAAGGAAAGAAAATGGTGACGAAAAATGAGACCGTGGCCATCGACGACGGAGTCCGGCGAGACACCACACTGGAAGGGCTGGCCAGGCTTAAACCGCCATTCAAGCAGGGCGGCTCTGTCACGGCGGGCAATTCATCACAGATGACCGATGGGGCCGCCGCCACCATAGTGGTCTCTGAGGAGTACCTGAAGCGAACCGGGCGCTCCCCCCTTGCCCGGTTCATCGGGTGCGCCGTGCGCGGCGTGGCTCCGGAGATTATGGGCATTGGCCCGGTGGAGGCGGTTCCCGCAGTGTTGTCGAGGGCGGGGATGAAGATCGGCGATGTGGGGTTGATAGAGCTTAACGAGGCGTTCGCGGCCCAGTCGCTGGCGGTGATCGGCCAACTGGGGCTGGACAAGAGCATACTTAACGTCAACGGCGGAGCCATCGCCCTGGGGCATCCCCTTGGCTGCACCGGGGCCAAGCTGCTGGCCACTCTGCTGTCGGAGATGGGGCGGCGCAAAACGAAAATCGGCATGGTGACCATGTGCGTGGGCGGAGGCATGGGCGCCGCCGGTCTCTTCGAGCGTTTATAAAAAAGGAAGGTGATGACCATGGCAAGCGGTACAAAAGAAATGGGAAAAGAAACACTCAAGGGTGGCGAGTTCCTGCTTACGGAAACTCCATGCGCCGACATATTCACGCCGGAGGATTTCACCGACGAACATAAACAGATAGCCGAGACATGCGAGAGGTTTGTCCTGGACGAGGTGGCGCCGCGCCTGGAGCAGGTGGAGAGTATGGATGCGGCCACCATCAAGGAGCTGATGGCCAAGGCGGGTGAGCTGGGGCTTCTGATGATAGACGCGCCGGAGGAATTCGGCGGGCTGGCCCTGGACAAGGTGACGAATATGCTGGCCAGCGAAAAGATGACCGGCGCCGGATCGTTCACCGTGGTCTACTCCGCCCACACTGGGCTTGGCACCCTCCCGCTGGTCTATTACGGCACGAAAGCGCAAAAGGAAAAGTACCTGGAGAAGATAATCTCCGGCGAATGGGTCGGCGCATACGCTCTCACCGAGCCGGAGTCTGGCTCCGACGCGTTGGCGGCCAAGACTTCCGCTGTGCTCAGCGATGACGGAAAGCATTACGTTCTCAACGGTACCAAGCAATTCATCACCAACGCCGGGTTCGCCGAATTGATAACCGTTTTCGCCAAAGTGGACAAAGAGCATTTCACCGCGTTTTTGGTGGAGCGAGGCTATCCCGGAGTGACCCTGGGTCCGGAAGAGAAAAAGATGGGGATCAAAGGCTCCTCCACCCGCCAGGTTATTTTGGACAACGCCCAGGTTCCCGTGGAGAACCTGCTGGGTGAGGTCGGCAAGGGGCACAAGATCGCCTTTAACATTCTGAACATGGGACGGTTCAAGCTGGGCGCGGCCACCCTGGGGGCGGCCAAGCAGGTCATCGGCCTGGCGGCCAAATACGCCGCGGAGCGAAAACAGTTCGGCAAGACTATCGGCTCTTTTGGCGCCATCAAGGAAAAACTGGCGGACATGGTTTCCGACACCTTTATGAGCGAGTCGCTGGTATATCGCTTGGCGGGAATGGTGGACGAGCGTATCGCCACCCTCGATAGCTCGGCGGAGGACTATTACATCCACTACCAGAAATGCATAGAGGAACACGCCATCGAATGCGGTATCGCAAAGGTCTTCTGCACGGAAGGGCTGGCCTCCGCGGTGGACGAAGCGGTGCAAACTCATGGTGGATACGGCTTCATCGCCGAGTATCCCGTAGAAAAGGCATACCGTGACGAGCGGATCAACCGCCTGTGGGAAGGGACCAACGAGATCAACCGCCTACTGATTCC
>JAOUNV010000176.1 GCA_029880775.1 Nitrospinota bacterium
CAAGCCCGGCGGCAAGCGTGAAGAACATGATAAAACCGAGAGCCGGATCACCACGCTCCCCTACAAAAGTGAGAAGCCCTAATACAAAAGGCCCAATACAAGGCGCCGCGATGATCCCTGCGGTTAGCCCCATCAAAAACGCCCCGATAATCCCCTCCCGGTTCTCTCCGCCAATCTGGCTTAGGGATTCAGGCATCCGGATATCATAGTAGCCAAACATGGAAAGAGACAACGCCACCATGGCCGCCACCAGAAATAGAATCACCACCGGGCTCTGCATCATCGCCCCGAACAGGCTCCCGGTCAACGCGGCCACCACTCCCAGCGAGGAATACATCGTGGTCATACCCAGAAAGTAGAATGCGGCCTTGACGGCCAGCCGGACCTTGTCCTTCTCCTCTGTCCCGCCAAAGAAGGAGACAGTGATCGGTATCAGTGGGTATACGCATGGAGTCAGGTTTAAGGCCAGCCCCCCGAAAAAGATCAGCGCCAGTGTCAGCAACATCCCCTTGCTTTGGATGTATCCACCAATATCGCCCATCCCAAGCCCTGGATCTGACGCGTCGCCAGCCGCTATGAGGCCCACCGCAGCCGTGTACACATCCTGGTTGGTATAATTGACCGCCGCTCCTTGCGGAACCACCTTTATGGGGATCTCCGCATTCAGAAACGCCGGGGCTATGCATGAGGACTCGTCGCACGCCTGGACCTGAAGTCGGGCAGTGACATTGTAATCACCCGGCGCTATCCCCTCCGGAACCGCGCCTGCCATGCTGACATAAAACTTCCCCTTGAAAGTGGGGAGCGGATCTTCGGAAAACTCGAATTTCTCCATCACCGGCGCAGGATACCCCGCCCGACCGAAGGTTATGGAGCTCTTCGAATCCACGGAAAGCCGGGTGGCCACCAGCCCTTCCATGTCTGGCTTGTCGGACTGGGTGTGCCAGCCATCCTTCACATTGACCTCGAAAACAGTCTGGAAGGAGCCGCCAGGCGGGTAAACGTCTTGCCCCGGAACAAACCGGAACTCGACAACGCTGGAGCTGCTCATGATCTGGGCGCCAGAGGGCGTTGCCACGGCTGCCAGTATGGCGAAAGTTACTTTCAGGAATCTCTTATTCATACGTCAATAGCGGTATTATAACACTGGTTAGGCATGGCGCCGGACATAAACACGAAGATAAATTATGGCAAACCAGGGAAGGACATGGTATCTTTTTTTCCACGACAACGAGGCGCCGAAGGCACGGAGCGCCGAGGGCACGGAACGGATGCGGATTGTGACTCACGGCCTCCGGCCTGATATAAACATAAAATCTTCACGGGAGAAGCAAATGCCTGAACATATAAAGAAATCGATAAGGGAAATACCCAACTTTCCCAAAGAAGGAATACTTTTCTATGATGTCACCACCCTCTTTGCCGATGCGGTGGCTTTCCGGCGAGCCATCGACATGCTGGTGTACCGATACATCGACAAAAAACCGGATATGTTTATCGGCGTGGAGGCCAGAGGTTTTCTGATCGCCTCCACTCTGGCATACGCGCTGGGGACTGGTGTGGCCATCATCCGCAAGCCGGGGAAGCTGCCCTATAAGACATACAAGGAATCGTATGATCTGGAATATGGGACGGATAGCATGGAAATGCACATAGACGCGGTGAAGCCTGGGCAAAATGTGGTGGTGGTGGATGACCTGTTGGCCACCGGGGGCACATTCGAGGCGGCGGCCAAGCTGGTGGAGCGGGCAGGGGCCACGGCCCAGGAGCTGGCTTGCATCGTGGAGCTGACTTTCCTGCCTGGCCGACAGAAACTTTCTAAATACTCCGTCCACTCCCTGGTCTCATACGCCAGTGAGGAAGTGAAGTAGTAACTTTGATTGCTATTTGAGTGGCTGGCCGCCCGTCAACCAGGCTAGCCTGCCAGCAGGCTGGCCTGTCAGCAGGCTGGCCTGTCAGCAGGCTGGGCCCATACAGGCGGTGTGCGGTTTTTTGGCGTGTATCCCCATCTTCTGGCTACCTCGCAGAAGCCTGGTTACCGGAGTTGCCTTTACGCCCATAGCGCCCATCCTTGGGGCGAAGAGCTCCAGCGCCCGAATCGTCTCCGGATATGGATGGCCTATCCCCACTGCGGATCCGTTTTTCAGCGCCTTGGCCATCAGAAGCTCCAGCGCCTTTATGATCTTTCGCACATCTCTGTCGTTGTCCAGAAACACATCCCTTTTTGCGGCCGGGATCCCCATACGCCGCGCTGTTTTATAGGCCACGGAGTCGGCTGAGGTCCGCGAGTCAACAAAGAACAGGCCCCTGGCCCGTATCTCCTTCATTACCGGGGCCATGCTCTCCACCCTCTCCGTCAGCAGCGACCCCATGTGGTTATTCACACCCACTGCTCCTGGAATCCACTCAATGTCGCTGATAACCAGCTGTTGCAGCTGGGCCGCGTCGTGGGTGGAATAAAGGGCGCCCTGGCCGGGGTTGTTCCCTTTGGACTTCGGCTCCATCGGAAGATGCAACATCACAACATGTCCCTTCTCTCCGGCTAGCAAGGCCGCTTGGCGGGAGTGAGGCTGATGCGGAAGTATGGCCAGGGCGATGGGCAAGCCGATAGCAAGCAGCTGTTCCACGGCCCGCATGCTCTGGCCGATGTCGTCTATGATTATCGCCACTTGCGCCGGGGAGGAAAATCGCCGGTCAGGCTGGGGCGGTAGGCTGGCCAACATTTTATCTGGGCTGGCTTGAGGCTTTGAGCGGGCCCGTGATGGGACAGGCTTCACAGGCGCCGCCGTCGGCTCGGGAGGCGCCTTTTTCACGCTCACGACGGGAAGTTTACCTTTCAGGTCGATATGCGCCTTGGCATGCCGGGGAAGCGGTTCGGCTTTTTTGTGCGCAATGGGGGCCGCCGCGTCGCCGTAAACCGAAACGCTTGAGATCTCGGCTACATGGCTTCCCTGGAAATAATAGCCTCCAGCCACAACCCCCGCAGCGAAAATGACCAAAACAATGGCGACAACCTTGGCGATCCGCGCCCGCCTTCTGGTCCACAGCTTCTTTAAGCTGAATACGGATTTTTTCTTGCTTCTCCGTCTTTTCTTTTTCGGGCCTCGGCCTTCAGCCATCGCGCCTCAATATACCCAGGTTATTCCACTGCTCCCTACAGCTTCCTGGTTTTTGCGGTGGTCACTTTCTTTCCCCTGATTTTATTGATCATTTCCCAGCTTTGGAGCACGCCGATGGCGCGTTGGAGCTGGTAATCCTTCTCCAGGTCCACTGCGGAAGGTTTTTTTGCTGACCCATTGGCTTCATCATCCCCAGTCTTGGTGGATTCCTTGCCGTTGCCCTGCTTCTTTTCCTCGCCATCGCCATCGCCATTGCCACCATTGACCTTGGCCTTGATCTTATCCTTTACGGAAGGACCATTGTCCTTCTTCTCTGTCGCCAATTCAGGCGCCCTCTGCTCGATCACGATATCTGGGGCTATCCCCACGTTGTGTATCTGCCGACCAAGCGGGGTGTAATATTTGGCAGTGGTCAGCCGCAGTCCTGCGTTTTCTCTCAGAGGAATGATGGTTTGCACCGACCCCTTTCCAAAGGTCTGAGTCCCCACCACCAAGGCTCTTTTCAGATCCTGCATAGCTCCGGCCACGATCTCCGAAGCGGAAGCGGAGCCCTTGTTCACCAGCACCACCATGGGGTAGTCGTTATCGCTGATATTTCTTTCGGCAGTGAATTCCATATTCTGATTCGGCATCCTCCCACGGGTGTAGACGATCATCTCTCCCTTATCCAGGAACAACTCCGACACCGCCACCGCCTGATTGAGCAATCCACCCGGATCGTTGCGCAGGTCCAGGACAAAGCCCTTGAATCCTTGGGCCCTCATGGTATTGATAGCACTTTCCAGATCGTTGGCGGTATCCTTGCTAAAGCTTCGCACCTTGGCATAGGCCCATCCATCCGGCAGCATCTCGTATTTCACAGAGGTAACGTGGATCACAGCCCGCTTGATGGTGAAATCCTTCGGCCTGTCGAACCCTTCCCGAACGATGGTTATCACCACCTCGGTTCCCTTTTTGCCGCGCATCTTTCGCACTGCGTCCATCAGGCTCATGTCGAAAGTCGACTCCCCGTCCACTTGCACGATCCGGTCCCCGGCCTGAATGCCAGCTTCCCAGGCGGGCGTATCCTCAATCGGCGCCACCACAGTTAACAAGTCGTCCCGGATGGTGATCTCTATCCCGATCCCGCCGAACTCCCCCTCGGTCTCCACCTGCATTTCCTTGTACATCGTCGGAGTCATGTAGCTGGAATGGGCGTCCAGGCTCCTTAGCATCCCCTTAATGGCGCCTTCCACCAGCTTGGTCGGCTCCACGGTCTCCACATAATTCTGCTCCACCAACGACAGGATGTTGGCGAAGGTCTCCAGATTGTCATAGGTCTTCACATCAGCCATGACATTGTTGGACCGGGCCACCAGGGCCATTACTACAAGGCCTGCGAAAAACGCCCCCGACAGGGCCACCAAGGAATACTTTCGAGACATTTGAAATCCTCTAATATTTTTTTTATGTATGGGCCGCTTCAGTTATCAGCTCACCCGGTCATTACAGTCTTCGCCTGGCCAGCCACAGGCTCTTTTTTCATTCCGATGGCCTTGCGCGCCGCTTCCACCACCGCCTCGGTGTTCATGCCAAACAGGTTCAACAGCTCCTCCGGGGCGCCGGACGACCCCACCGCGGCCCTCATCCCGACACGGATGACAGGGACAGGCTCTGTCTCCGACACCACCTCCGCCACCGCAGAGCCAAGCCCACCGATTATGGAATGTTCTTCCGCAGTGACTATGGCGCCAGTTTCCCGCGCCATGGAGACTATCATCTCCATGTCTATCGGCTTTATGGATGACATATTTACAACGGCGACCGATACGCCTTCCCCGGAAAGCGCCTCGGCGGCTTCCAACGCTTTGCTGACCATTATGCCGCAGGCGATAATCGCCACATCCGTCCCCTCGCGCAACTGCGTGGCCTTGCCGGGTGTGAACTCCATATCCTCGCCGTATATCACAGGGAACTTATCCCTGGCGGTGCGGATGTAGAATGGACCAGATAGCTGGGCCGCTTTCCGAACCGCCGCTGCGGTCTCGTGGGCGTCGGCTGGGACAATCACAGTAATGTTGGGCATAACCCTCATCAGGGCTATATCCTCCAGCGCCTGGTGAGTGGGCCCATCCTCCCCCACGGTAATACCGCCATGGGAGGCGACGATCTTTACGTTCATTTTTCCCATAC
>JAOUNV010000177.1 GCA_029880775.1 Nitrospinota bacterium
TGAGCCTCTCCTACTCCATGGGGAACCTGATCGGAAAATCGGAGAAGATGCAGGTTCTGTTCCGGATGATCAGGAAGGTGGCCGCGTCCAGTAGCACCGTGCTGATCACGGGTGAATCTGGGACCGGCAAGGAACTGGTGGCAAAGGCGATCCATTCGCAATCGGATCGCAAGGATATGCCCTTTTTATCGATCAACTGCGGGGCGATGCCGGAGCAGCTTCTGGAGAGTGAGCTTTTCGGCCACCAGAAGGGGGCCTTCACCGGGGCGGTGGTGGACAAGAAGGGGCTGTTGGAGGTGGCCGACAAGGGGACTTTTTTACTGGACGAGGTGGGAGAGGCGCCCCTGAGCTTTCAGGTGAAATTGCTGCGCATGCTGCAGGAGCGTGAAATCAAGCGCGTGGGGGGGGTGCGGGACATCAAGGTGGATGTCAGGATAATCGCCGCTACGAACCAGAACCTGGAAACGCTGATAAAGGAGGGGCGGTTTCGGGAGGACTTGTATTACCGGCTCAACATAATCCCCCTGCATTTGCCTCCCTTGCGGGACCGCCGGGAGGATATCCCCCTTATGGCGCTTAAGTTTGTGGATAAATACGCCACTGAAGTGGGGAAAAAGGGAATGACCATTTCCAGCGATGTCATGGATATGTTAGAGCGTTATCATTGGCGCGGGAACGTGCGGGAGCTTGAGAATGTGATAGAGAGGGCGGTGGTGTTGACCGGGGGGCTTAAAGTAACCCAGGAGAGCCTGCAGGATGAAGTGCGCAGCGAAGCGCCGTCCGTCGGAGGGAATCCGACGAGCCTGCCCGATGATGGCGTGGATCTGGAGGATATACTGATCGAGATGGAGAAAAAATATCTGACCATGGCCATGGAGAAGGCCGATGGGCGGAAGATGGACGCGGCCAAGCTTGTCAAGATGTCGTTTCGTTCATTCAGGTACAAGATAAAGAAATACGGGATCGAGGGGCACGAAAAGGATGAGGATGAAAAAGATTAAGGTTGCGGCTGCCCTGATGGCGGTCGCTTTGGCGGTATCTTGCGTTTCCTCCTCCCGGGGGCCCAGGAGACCGGAATCGCCGCCGATGCTATCGCCAACTCCCCAGATGGCGGAGGGCGCCAACACGATATACAGCCAGGCGGAAGACACCTACACGAATGGAGAATTCGAGCAGGCGGCCCAAACCTACATGCGGTTTATCGCCTCCTCGGCGCCGGACCATCCCCTGGCCGATAACGCATATTTCAAAATCGGGATGTGCTGGTTTGAAATGAAAAGGTATGACGACGCCCTATACTTTTTCAATGCGGTGATGAGCCGGTTTCCGGATTCGGAAAACCGGGCCGAAGCTTTGGTGAACTCGGCCATATCCATGTATCATCTCGAAGACCTGGAAGGGGCTGAAAAGGTGTTTAACCGGGCGATGAATGCGGAAGCCAGGCCAGATACCAAGGCGTATATCCTTTTCTATAAGGGCGCGATCGCGGAAAAAAGGGAAAACTTCAATCTGGCCTCGAGGTTTTATATCCAGGCCGGGCTTATGTCGCAGGTGGAGAGCCTTCTTGCCCGGTCTAAAACCGAGGTGGAGAGGGTCTTGACGCATTTTGTTGATGAGCGCGAGCTGGACGATATTCGACAAAGGTACACGGACCAGTGGCCGGCGGGGTATGCGCTTTTGGCATTGATCAATATCTACTCCAAAAGCGGCCAGGAGGCCAAGCTGGCCCAGGCCCGCCAGGAATATTACGGCAAGTACGCCGCCATGGTGGCGCCGGCCGATGATGAGCCTACGGAAGAGGACAGCTACCGTCCCACCCAGGTAAAGATTGGAGTCTCATTGCCGTTGACCGGGCCTGGCAGCGCGGCGGGGCTGGAGATGATCCAGGGGATACAGCTTGCCCTAAACTCCTTTTTGAAACTGATGAAGGAGAAAAACATACAGCTTGTGCTAAAGGATTCGGGGCTGGGACCAGAGGAGGCGGCAAAAGGTATATTGGAGCTAGCCCAGGACCGGGATACCCTGGCCATCCTGGGGCCGGCTTATAGCGATGAGTTCAAAAAAGCGGCTTCCGTGGCCGAGGGTTTGCGGATCCCCATAATCAGCCCTTCCGCCTCGGAGGAGGGGGCCACATCGCTGTCGCGGTATCTTTTCAGGACCACCCTGACCAATAAGATCGAGGCTGGAAAAATGGCTACAATGGCGGTCAAGAACATGGGGCTGAAAAAATTTGTGATCATATATCCCGCCGACCGCCAGGGCCGTGAGCTTTCCCAATACTTCACATACGAGGTTCTAAGGTTGGGCGGCGAGGTGGTGACGGCGGAGGCGTATATGCCGGAGCAGACCGATTTTGGCGAGCAGATCCGCCGGATCGGGGGGATGACCGACGAGGAGGCCCGCGAGACCATACTGGCCGAGCAGGAGAACTTTCCAGATTTAGACGTAGAGGGCTTAAACGGCTATCTGCAAAGCGTGAACATGGAAAAGATCAGCGCTCCCATGATAGTTTCCCACGGAGAGCTTCCACTCGATTCGAGAAATTTTTTGCCTGGGCTGGAGCTGAAATATGATGCGGTTTACCTCCCTGGAATGTACGACAAGGTGAGCCTTATCCTGCCGGAGTTGCAGTTTTACAATATAAGCGGGATCGTCCAGCTCTCTTCTAGCGGCGTGAACCATCCGTCTTTGACCAAGATAGCGGAAAAATACGCGGAGGGTCTGATATTCCTGGATGGCTTTCATCCAGGCTCCATGTCTCCGCAAGTCAGGGCTTTCATGCGCGACTACCGCCTGTACTTCCGTAGCGAGCCGACGATCCTTTCCGCCCAGGCTTACGACGCGGCGGTGATCGTTCTCTCCGCCCTGGCTCGAGGGGCCGGATCCAGGTTTGAGATGGCGCGTCATATACGTAGCCTTTATCATTTCGAGGGTGTTACCGGGGAGATGAGCATGGGGCTGGACGGGGAGATGGACAAATCTGTGGTGTTTCTGACGGTGGAAGGAAGCCGTATTGTGGAGATGATTCCTCCTCCACCTCTGCCGGAAACATTAGAGGGAGAGGGTGGCGATGAACCCCTGGAGTCGACTGACGCTCTTGCGCCAAGTGTTATGGACCAATCAATTGTGGAAAGCGATGTGGGGAATGAGAAAATCAATAGCAGGTAAAATCGTCCATAATGCGGCTTTAGCTCTTGTCGTGACGGCTTCGCTGGCCACTGCGGGTTGTCTTAACGCGTTAAACGTAACCCTTTTTCCCCCATCGGCGCCTCTTTCGGAGGTGGTCATCTCCGGTCAAGGCCGGGATAAGGTTCTGATCCTGCCTGTGCAGGGAGTGATAACCGCTTTCCCTGGAAGCTCCACCATGGGTCGGAAAACCGATAGCACCCTTGCCTATATTACTGCGCAACTGGACGCGGCCAGGAAGGATAAACGGATAAAGGCGGTGGTGCTGAAGATCGACAGCCCAGGCGGGCAGGTGGCCGCTTGCGACGCCATATACGAGGAGCTAACGCGATTTAAACAGGAGACCAATGTTGCCATAGTGGCCCAGCAGGTGTCTCTGGCCGCTTCCGGGGGGTACTACCTTTCGATGGTGGCGGACCGGGTGCTGGCCCAACCCACCACGGTCACCGGATCGGTGGGGGTGATAATGATGAAGCTGGACGCTGGAGGACTTTTGACCAAGATCGGGGTGAGGGACGATTCGGTGAAATCGGGCGAGTCGAAGGATCTATTGAGCATCTTCAAGCAGATGACTCCCTCAGAGAGGGAAATCTTGACGCGGATTATGGATACGATGCACAAAAAGTTTATCAGCGTGGTCACAGAGTCGAGAAAAGACGTGGTGGACCCGGCTACCGCCTTTGATGGCAGGGTGTTTATCGCCCAAGACGCCCTGGAGCGTAACTTGGTGGACAGAATCGGCTATCTGCCAGACTCCATCGAAGAGGCGAAGAAATTGGCGGGGCTGAAAGAAGCCACCGTAATCAGGTTTGCGCCTGGGAAAAACGTCAGCCTTAACGCCTATTCCGATGCGGGGGCCGAGAGCGGTGTTTCCAGCGCTTCCGCCGGATTGGAGCCGGTATCGCTGAAGCTGCCATTTATGGTAGACGCTGGCCCTCAATTCCTCTACATATGGGGCATGTAAATATATTGGAATACATTTACCGCTTTTAATTATTCATCCGCCCCCTCACCAAAAGAGATTTTCCTCTTAATTAACAATGAGTTGCGTTGAACTGGCTGGCCTGTCAAATTTCGTCAAAGGGGATGGGGATTTTGTTGTTCATACAACGGACTGATTTATAATCAGTTATCATGTGCAGTCCTGTCACGGGAAGTATCGAGTGACAATTGATGTCATGAAATGTTGGTTGTGGCTGATATTTTTCAACATTGACTTCAGATAAAAGGCCATCCAATCGGGTTGTCAATAGCAAGTCCGAGCGTATATTATTGTATTTATGAGTTGTAGCCGTCATGTCGATGTTTTTTTATATCCGTCTCAATTCTTGGTCATTGTGTGGCATGATACTTGTACTTAAAGGGGGCAAGATGAATATGACAAGGATTGGCCGAATAGTTTGGTCAGTTAACTTAATTTAATGGGAGGCATTATATGTTCCGTTCTCTTAACAAAAAAGAAGGTTTCACTCTGGTCGAGCTCTTGATCGTTGTGGCGATCATCGGCATTCTGGCCGCCATCGCGATTCCGCAGTTCGCTGCTTATCGCGCCAAAGCTTATTGTTCGGCTGCGAAATCCGACCTGGCGAACTTCGCTATCTCGGAAGAGGCGTATTTCACCGACTACGACGCCTACACAAACGGCACCACAAAGGACACTGTCACTGGGTTTAACCCGACTAAAAACGTGACTTTGACTCATGTCGGCAACAGCCCGCAAATTAACGGGTTCACCCTTACTGCTACTCATGCACAGTGTGACAGTAACAACGACACACTTCCTGACACTTTCACTTGGGATTCCACCAACGGCGGAATGCAATAAGCTTGATTCCTTCAAAAGGGCGCCTTCGGGCGCCCTTTTTTTTGTCTACACGGTTGTTATGGGCCTCATATTCGAACAGAGGAGGCGTTATAATTCCTGCTATTGACGAGCCCCGTTCCAATAAATAATAAAAAGCCAGGAATTGGATATGAGTGATTCGGATAGCAAGCCTTTTTCCCCCGTGGACATGTCATGAGGGCGACATCCTGGCTCATCCCCCCCCTGATTCTGGCGGCGGTAGTCTCCCTCCTATACTCCGGCACGATG
>JAOUNV010000178.1 GCA_029880775.1 Nitrospinota bacterium
GAGCAAATATTCAGATTGAAGAAATGGGATTACCCGCCAAGGGCATCTCAGCGGCCTGGAGCTATTGCCCAATATACCAATGACATTGTGTATGACAGGCTTGCGCCAGGAGTTCTGCAACAGTTAAAAAAAATAAATCCGTCAGATGGGCATGGCAATCGCAAACAAAAACATCACCAGCTTTTGACTGAAAAAGTAGGGGAACCCAAGCTTCGAGAACATCTATCTGCTGTGGTGGCGCTAATGAAAGCCTCTTCTTCATGGGAAGGCTTTAATCGCCTGTTAAGTAAAGCACTGCCAAGTAAAAATACAAATCTTGAGCTTTTTGAGGAGGAAGAGCCTGAATAAAAAAATGCGCCCCGGTGGATCAATTGGATAGATCACTAGATTGCTACTCTTGTGGTTGCAGGTTCGAGCCCTGCCCGGGGCGTCATTCATAATATATCACACACGTAAAAATAATCAAGCAATATAGCCTATTATGCTTGACCGCTAATGCTAAAAGGGCTATATTGTAACCATGAACAGGTTAAGCGTAAAGAAGAGGGCTCAGATACTTTCCTGTCTAGTGGAAGGTAATTCGATCCGCTCTACTGTAAGGATCACCGGAGCGGCAAAGAACACAATCGTTAAGCTATTAGCGGACGTTGGCAGCGCTTGCAGTATTTATCAGAGTGAGCATTTGGTAAACCTTCCCTGCAAGAATATCCAGGTTGATGAGATTTGGAGTTTCTGTTATGCGAAAAGCAAGAACGTTCCTGCTGATAAAAAGGGTCAGTTTGGATACGGCGATGTATGGACATGGACTGCTCTTTGCGCTGATTCAAAGCTCGTCCCCTGTTGGCATGTTGGGAGCCGCAACGGATATGACGCTAAAATCTTCATAGACGACCTAGCCACCCGAATGGCCAATCGTATTCAGCTTACCTCGGACGGGCATAAGGTCTACCTAGAGGCCGTAGAGGGCGCTTTCGGAAACAATGTAGATTACGCTATGCTGGTTAAGATTTACGGTAAGAGCGCTGAAAGCGAGAAAAGGTATAGTCCGGCTGATTGTGTGGGGATCGAGAAGAGTACCATCACGGGTGACCCCGATAAAAAGAAAATATCGACATCTTTTGTTGAGCGCCAGAACCTGACCATGCGAATGGGTATGCGCCGGTTCACCAGATTGACCAACGGATTCTCAAAAAAGGTGGAGAATCACGAGCATTCGATAGCTCTACACTTCATGCACTACAATTTCGTAAGGATTCACAAATCCCTTAGAGTAACCCCGGCGATGGAGGCAGGAATTACGGATAGGCTGTGGACAATTGAGGATATAGTGGAGTTAACGGAAAAATAAATCAAACTGACCCACTACCAAAAAAACACTTGATTTTACGATTGGGCGCTACTAGAATTATTGGGTCGGAGAAGGTAATAAAGGTGTAACCGGATCGCCTTTTTCGGCTCCGGCCTCGCCGGAAGTAGGTTCCATCCTGCCGATGTTTTATTTGTTTTACGGGGGATCATATGGCTAAAGGTAAGATCAAGTGGTTTAACAACGCAAAGGGGTACGGCTTCATCCTGGAAGACGGGAAAGAAAGCGATGTCTTTGTCCATTACTCCGCCATCGAGGGAGAGGGATACAAATCCCTGAAAAATGGAGAGGAGGTTGAGTTCGAGCTCTGTGAAGGGCCTAAAGGACTCCACGCCCAGCAAGTGATCAGGCTCTAGAATCACCATCTAGAGTCAGCTGGCGCGTCGTATATACAGTTTGCGGCGCTGATTGTTGCCTTCGCGGCTTTCCTTGGCAGGGGGAACACCAAGGCGTTGCGATGGCGGGGGAAATGCGATTTTGTGTCCATCAAGGGGGTGTTGCGCCCTGACGCCGGATTTGCGCCTGCGTGCGCATATCCCACATACCACGGGCAGGTCTGCTAATATGGACACATGCGCGAAAGGATTGAAAAGGTAAACTTCCTGGGGAAATTTCTGGCTTCCTCCCGCTCTCTGGACGAGACTCTGGAGATGGCCATGATAATTTCCCAAGATGTGCTGGGATACGACCATGCCATAATCCGCTTGCTTGACCAGACACAAGAGTTGCGGGCGGTGAAGTGGATCGGGTTTCCCAGGGAGGCGGCGGACCGGACTATACGCCTGGGAGAAGGTATCACTGGCCAGGCCGCCGAGCAACGAAAGTCGATACTGGTCAACGACACCACTAACGATCCCAGATATATAAAAGGCGTGGAAAACTGCCTCTCGGAGCTTTGCTCCCCCATGATTTTCGACGGTAATATCATCGGCGTTTTCAACGTGGAAAGCGAGACCCCGGCCTTTTTCTCGGATGACGATAGGCATATACTGGAAAACTTCGTCACCCAACTGGCGTCCGCCCTGGAAGCGACCCGGCTGCGCGACGAACTGGGCCGGGCGGAAAAGCTCTCTATGATCGGCTCCTTCGCCTCCGCCATCCTCCACGACATCCGCAACGACATCCACCAGCTAAATATCGGCGCAGACCTGCTGGAAATGGCGCCGGACGACCCGGCCCGAGTGGTGACCATCGCCCAGAAGGTGCGCAAATCCGCCGAAAATATCCACGACCTGGTGGGGGATATCTTCGAATTCGTCCGCACAGGCCAGACTTCCGTCACCCGGCAGAAAGTGGAGCTGGCTCCGTTTATGGAGTCTTTCACCACTCGCCTCATGGCCTCCTCCAGAAAAGACATACTAGTAAATCTCAACGTGGCAGGCTCCCCATCGGTGGAGGCGGACCCGCGTCGGCTCAAACGCCTATTGCTGAACCTGGCCAACAACGGCGCGGAGGCGATGCCGGAGGGGGGAGAGCTGACCATATCCGCGGGTAAAGAGGGGGGGGCGGTGTTTATGGAGGTGCGCGACAGCGGCAAGGGGATCGCCCCGGACCGGCTGAATAAAATCTGGGAGCCCTTCTACACCCACGGCAAGCGTGAGGGGACTGGCCTGGGGATGGTGATAATAAAAAAAATAGTGGATGACCATGGCTGGAAAATCATGGTCGCCTCCGAGGAGGAAAAGGGAACATGCTTTCGGATCACAATTCCGCAAGAATGATAGACCCCGCAATGGAATCCGCCGATAGAACGTGGCGCTCCCCGCCGCTGATACAATGCTCCAGGGAGGAAATGAATCGATGATAAAGCCAGATTGGCTGAAAAGACCATCTACCTCACTTACCGCCACATCCGATGTGCGAGGCAGGATCACCCAGGCTCGGCTGAACACCGTGTGCCGCTCCGCCCGCTGCCCCAACATGGGGGAATGCTATTCCAGGGGAACCGCCACATTCATGATATTAGGTGACGTATGTTCCCGTGACTGCGGATTCTGCGCTGTGCCCCATGGCAGGCAGGCGGACGCCGTCGACCCGGGCGAGCCTGCGCGAGTGGCCGCCGCCGCAAAGGGGATGAAGCTGGAGCATGTGGTGGTCACTTCCGTCACTCGCGACGACCTGCCGGATGGAGGGGCGAGCGTCTTCGCCGATACGATCCACGCCCTGCGCCATGCTCTCTCTGCGGCGACGGTGGAGGTGTTGACGCCTGACTTCCAGGGGGACGCAACCTCCATCGACACTGTGGCCGCCGCCGGGCCAGACGTGTTTAACCACAATATGGAAACTGTGAGAGAGCTTTATCGCGTGGTCCGGCCCCAGGCGAAATACGACAGGTCGCTCGAATTTCTGAGCCGTGTATCCGCGCGCTATCCGGAGATTGCCGTGAAGAGCGGCATGATGGTGGGGCTGGGAGAGACTACGGAGCAGGTGATTCAATTGTTAAAGGATTTACATAAGACAGGGTGCCGCATGGTCACCATAGGGCAATATCTGCGTCCCTCGAAGGAGCATCTGCCGGTGGTGGAGTATGTGCGGCCGGAGGTGCTCGACGAGTACGCCCGGCTGGGGGAAGAGATCGGGATCGAGAAAGTGTTCGCCGGGCCCCTCGTCCGGTCGTCATATATGGCGGGGGAGGTGTTGCGCGCAACTTTATAGAGGCCGTTCACGCCCTCAAGAGAATTCGAGATAATTTTGCATATCCAGTAATGCTGTATAATTGTAAAGCCATTCATCACAGAGGAGAGCCGACTTGAAAATTGAATCCATAAAATTAAGGAACTTCAAAACTTTCAAGGAAACGGAAATCAAGGATATTCCAAATTTCTGTGTTCTTGTGGGAGCTAACGGCGTAGGCAAATCTACTTTGCTTAAGGTTTTTGGTTTTCTGAAAGAAGCCATGATGAGCAATGTTTCCATGGCACTGGCAAAATACGGTGGTTCTATTGGATTTAAAGAAGTGCGAAGTCGTGGGTGCGAGGGCAATATTGAAATTCAATTACAATTCCGCATAAAACCCGGAACTCCACTGGTCACTTATTTTCTTTCGATTGGCGAAAATAATGGATCCCCATATGTTTCGCGTGAATTTCTACGATATAAGCGAGTGCCTATGGGCGCTCCCTGGCATTTCCTTGAATTTAAAAATGGGAAGGGTTGGGCGGTTACTAATGAATTTGAGACCACCAAAAGGTATGAGGACTTAAAACGGGTAAAAGAAACTCTAAAATCAAAGGACATACTCGCGATCAAAGGGCTCGCGCAATTTGAACGATTTCCCGCAGTGAGGGCGCTTGGTGATTTAATCGAAAATTGGCAAGTTTCTGATTTGCATATTTCCAAAGCACAAGGCGAAAGAGCGGCAGGTTATGCAGCCCACCTCTCCAGCAGCGGAGATAACCTGCCACTGGTAACACAATATTTGCACGACAAGCACCGCAAGGAGTTCGGAAGCATCCTCCGAAAAATGGAAAAACGTGTGCCAGGGTTTACAAAGATTGAAGCAGTAACAAACGAGGAAGGACGAGTGCGTCTTAAGTTTCATGATAGTGGCTTTAAAGAACCATTTCTTGCACACTATGTATCCGACGGCACCATCAAGATGTTCGCTTACATGGTTCTCCTCAACGATCCAAATCCTCATCCTCTTCTTTGTGTTGAAGAGCCTGAAAATCAACTCTATCCTCTTCTTCTAGAGGAGTTGGCAGAGGAGTTTCGTGATTACGCCAACCGGGGTGGCCAAGTCTTCGTCTCCACCCATTCCCCAGATTTTCTTAACGCAGTGGAGTTGGGTGAAGTTTTCTGGCTTGTCAGAGAAAAGGGGTATACAAAAATAAAGAGGGCGAGAGACGATGAGCAAATTCGGGAATATATGGAGGATGGCGACAAAATGGGCCGACT
>JAOUNV010000179.1 GCA_029880775.1 Nitrospinota bacterium
CCATAGACGGGCCTGCTGGCAGCGGCAAGAGCACAATGGCCCGGATCTTGGCCAAAAAGATCCATGCCACCATGGTCGATACCGGGGCCATGTACCGGGCGGTGACCGCTAAAATGATAGACACGGGTCAGGACCCGAAAGACGAGGCGGCGGTGGCGAAGGTGGCGCGGGAGATCCAGATAAATTTTGCCGGAGAGGATTCAGCCCGGACCCTGGCGGACGGAGTGGATGTATCCTCCCGGATCAGGCGGCCCGATGTGAATTCATTGGTGTCGAAAATATCCGCCTATCCCCTGGTGCGCCATGAAATGACGCGGCTACAGCGGAAAATGGCCGAGGGGGTGCGAGTGGTGATGGAAGGAAGGGACACCGGCTCGGTGGTCCTGCCGTCGGCCCGGTTCAAGTTTTTTTTGGTGGCCGGTCCCTCTGTGAGGGCCGAGCGCCGACGGCTGGAGATGGCTCAGGCCGGGGATAACGCCAGGCAGGAGGAGGTTTTGGCGGGGATTACGGCCCGGGACCAGATGGACAGCCAGCGGGCCACCTCCCCACTGGTGAAGCCGGAGGGAGCGGTGGAAATAGACACCTCACAATTGGATATTGACGAAGTATTGGAAAGAATGTTACTTTTGATCGTTTCAGAAGGATGCGACGCGCCTTAAAACGCCCCGGATTTCTCCGGCGCGGAAAAATATAGGGAAAGGTTGGTTTATTTTTTTATGACGGCTTCAACTAAAAACGGATTTCGAAGAGTAAAGGAATCGGACTACGCGGATAGTTTCGATTTGGATCGCGAAGAGGTCGACGACGGCGATTATACTTCGGATGAATATGCGGCTCTGATCGACCAGAGCATCGTCTCCTTCAAACAGGGGGAGATTATCACGGGACGAGTGGTGAAGAAGAACGATGACTCGGTCATCGTGGATATAGGCTTTAAGAGCGAAGGGGTGATCCCCCTTTCAGAGTTCGGTGTCAAGGCGCAGGATCTGACACCAGGGGACCCGGTGGATGTGCTGCTGGAAAAAAGCGAGGACGCCGAAGGGATGGTGGTGCTCTCCAAGGAGAAGGCGGACAGGATCCGCGTCTGGGAGGTCATGGCCGAAAAATACGAAAAAGACGAAATCGTGGAAGGGGTTATCGTTTCCAAGATAAAGGGTGGATTGACGGTGGATATCGGGCTGAAGGCCTTTCTCCCCGGCTCCCAGATTGACCTGAGACCAATAAAGAACCTGGACAAAATCGTCGGCGAACAGCACAAGTTCAAAATCATAAAGATGAACAAGAAACGGGGGAACATCGTGCTCTCCCGCAGGGCCATCCTGGAGGAGCAGCGCAAGGCCATCAAGGAGTCCACCCTGTCGCAGCTCACCGAGGGCGCCAAGGTGGTGGGCATAGTGAAGAACATCACCGAGTACGGCGCCTTTATAGACCTGGGCGGCATTGACGGGTTGTTGCATATCACGGACATGTCCTGGGGCCGGGTGAACCATCCATCGGAGATGTTCAACATCGGCGACCAGGTGGAAGTGATCGTGCTCAAGTTCGACAAAGAAGCTGAGCGTGTCTCGCTGGGATACAAGCAGGCCACGCCAGACCCGTGGAGCTACGCCGAGGAGAGATATGCCGCAGGGGCCAGGGTCCTGGGCAAGATCGTCTCCATAGCCGACTACGGCGCTTTTGTGGAGCTGGAAAAGGGCGTGGAAGGCCTGGTCCACATCTCCGAGATGACCTGGAACAAACATGTGCGCCATCCGGGAAAGATTGTCAACGTGGGAGACCAGGTGGACGCTGTGGTGTTGGCCATGGACAGGGAGAAAAAGCGAATTTCCCTGGGAATGAAGCAGATCCAGCCAAATCCCTGGGAGGATATTGAAGAGAAGTACCCGGTCAACTCCATCGTGGAGGGAAAAGTTCGCAATGTGGCCGAGTTCGGCGCTTTTGTGGAGTTGGAAGAAGGGGTGGACGGGCTTATCCACATTTCCGACATGAGCTGGACGCTGAAAGTGAAACACCCAAGCGAGGTGCTGAAAAAGCGGGACAAGGTGAGCTGCATGGTGCTCAACATCGACAAGGAAAACGAGAGGCTCTCCCTGGGGATTAAGCAACTGGAGAAAGACCCATGGATGAGCGTCGAGGAGAAATACCCGGTGGGGGCCAACGTCAGCTGCAAAATCGTAAAGATTACCAACTTTGGCGCCTTTGCGGAGATTGAAGGCGGGATAGAGGGGCTGATCCACAATTCGCAGCTTTCCCCTGAAACAGAGTCTGGCCCGCGCAAAACTGTGGAACTGGATCAGGAAGTCACGGCGAAGATAATCAAAGTGGACATGGCCAACCGAAAGATTGGATTGTCCGTCAAGGCCTTCGTGGAAGGGTTGTCTCCTGAACAGGTGGTTTCGGAGCTGGGCTCCGCCGCTGAGGAGGAGATGGAACCGGGCGTCGAAGGGGCCGCGAAACCGGATATTAAGGAGAATGGCGCGGATGAAACCGAGAAGACTGGTGAGACAACAGCCGAGTAGTCGGAACCACCCCGGATTTCCGGGGTGGTATGGTTGCGCGTCCATTTTTGATGGAGGAACCATATGAGTCAGCCTGACACAGGCGGAAGATCGACAAAATCGATCCTTTCCTTCTTCGGGATCATGACTCTTGTCTTCGTTGTGGGCGTGTCTCTGATCATCTTCTCCGCTGGCGATGGAATCGACATCTCCGGTGACAAGGTGGCCTTGGTGCGTGTGGAGGATATGATCCTGGACGCCGAAAAGGTGAATAGGCAGATCAAGAAATGGTCCGAAGACGATTCGGTGAAGGCTATAGTACTTCGGATCAACAGCCCCGGTGGCGCCGTGGCGCCTTCCCAGGAGATATACCAGGAAGTGGAGCGCGCCGCGGCCATAAAACCGGTGGTGGCCAGCATGGGCGCCATGGCGGCCTCTGGCGGGTATTACGTGGCCGCCCCGTGCGAGACCATTTACGCGAATCCCGGCACGGTCACAGGCTCCATCGGCGTGATCATGAACCTTTCCAACATCGAAAAGCTCATGGAAAAAATCGGCATGAGCCCCATGGTGATAAAAACCGGCAAGTTCAAGGATATCGGCTCGCCATATCGCCCCATGAGCAAAGAAGAACACGAGCTGCTGCAAAACGTGGCCGACGATATTCTTGTCCAGTTCATAGAAGATGTGGCTAAGGGAAGGGGCATGGATCTTGACTATGTGCGAAGCCTGGCTGATGGAAGGATCTTTACAGGCAGGCAAGCGTTGGATCTGAAGCTGGTGGATAAGCTGGGCAATCTGCGTGACGCCATAGAAGCAGCGGCCCGCATGGCCAAAATGGATCCGGACCCGGATGTGGTGGAGGATGAGGAAAAACGAGGCCTTGTAAAATATCTTTTGGACGAGGACGCCAGCCTGGCGTTGTCCAGGGCCGGGCTCACCAGCGGGTTTTATTTTCTCTGGCCCGCCTGGTAGGCTAAATGGACCGGAGCAGGGCCAACGTTCTTTTGTTCATTGCGGCCGTCTCCACGTTCCGGTTGGCCTTTTGCGGCTGGTTCGAGCTTTCCCTGGATGAAGGGTATTACTGGCTGTGGGGCCAGCACCCCTCCCTCTCATACTACGATCACCCTCCCATGGTGGCGTGGATCATCACCGCCACCGGATTTTTGGGAGAGTCGGAGCGGATGGTACGGGCCGGAGCCGTATTGTGCGGGGCGGTTTCCTCATATTACCTGTACCTGACCGCGAAAGAGGTTTTCAACGATGGCCCCGCCGCCTTGTGGGCCGTGATCCTGCTGAACCTGACCCCCATGTTCGCGCTTGGCGCGGTGGTTATGACTCCTGATTCGCCCCTTTTCATGTTCTGGGCCATGACCACATATTACGGCGCGAGGCTGGTGAACACTCAGCGGCCCCACTACTGGTACGCGGTTGGTTTCTTTTTCGGCCTGGCGATGCTCTCCAAATATACCGCGGCCCTTTTCGCTCCGGCTCTTCTTGTGTTTCTTATCTTCTCCCAGGAGAACAGGGCATGGTTGTTCAGAAAAGAGCCGTATCTGGCCTTTGGACTCTCAATGATCATCTTCTCGCCGGTGATACTCTGGAATTATCAGAGGGATTGGATATCGTTCAAGTTTCAGCTCTCCCATGGGCTGGCGGGGGAGAATCCCGGCTTTTTGCTGACTATGGGGGAGTTCTGGGGGGCCCAGGCGGCCATGACCGGGTTGTTTCTCTTCTTCTTCATGATGGCGGCCATGGTGGCTGTCACACGCAAAGGTGTGGCAGAGCAGAGAGACGACTATCTATACCTTGGCGTAATCTCTTGGAGCCTTTTTACTTTTTTTCTGCTCAACAGCACCCGCACCCGCATGGAGGGCAACTGGGGCATTACCATGTATTTCACGATCATCACCGCCACGCCTTTCATAGTGGCCGCCTACTCTCAGCTAAATGGCGGTTGGGGCCGTGTCGTGGGGTTGGGATATAAATTCGCCTTATGGTTCGCTGCGGCGCAACTGGTATACTTCCATGTTCAGATAGTGGAGCCTGTGTTTCCAATGCCTCAAAAGAAGGAGATATCCCGCAGGGTATACGGCTGGAGCACACTGGCGGCCGAAGTGGACAACAGGCTGAAGGATCTTGGGCCAGACGCGTTCATTTTGGCCAATCGCTTCCAAATATCCACCCTGCTCACCTACTACACCGTCGGCCATAGGCCAGCATATATAACCAACGGCCAGGGAAGGTTCGGATATTTAGGGACAGTGGCCCATCTCCCCGGCGCCCCGGCCGTGTACGTCACGGAAACCGGTAGGGACAATATGAGCAGAATAGGGAAGTATTTTGGGCGAGCGGAAAAGGACGGCGTTATCCGGATAGAGCGACACGGGGAGTTGATTAGGGAATTTACCTTCTATAAATGCTACAATTACCAGGGCGAATTGATCAAGATATGACCATAACAGAAGGGGATTTTCCTGGCGATGGGCGGTAAAAAGCAACTGGCGATAATAGGGTTCAAGGGATGCGGCAAAAGCACCGTGGGTCATCTGCTGGCCGAAAAGATGGGTCGCCCTTTCCAGGACACGGACCAGATCCTTGAAAATCTGTACATGAAAAAGAATGGCGAAAAGATAGGATTCAGAGAGATATACGTCCGCCACGGCAGGGATTTTTTTGAGGAGCTGGAGACCGAGGCGGTGGAAGAGGCCATGGATGGAGAGCCCAAGGTCATATCCTTTGG
>JAOUNV010000180.1 GCA_029880775.1 Nitrospinota bacterium
TTGAATTCCTCTATTTTTTTCGCCGCGTCTCTGGCGTCTTTAGCGGTGTCCACTTCATATCCCTCGTCCTTCAGCTCTTCGCTGTAAAGAAGCCGGATATGCTCCTCGTCATCGACAACTAAAACCTTTGTCATTCGTATAGTCTTTCCTTGTTAATAAGCCGACGAGACCCTGAGCTACTGAGCCTCTGGGCTTCCCGGAATCATATGGCATGGCAGAGAGATCACAAAGGTTACCCCAACGCCGGGCTTGTTGTCAATTTCAAGGTCCCCATGGTGCATGCGGACAATCTTTTTCGCCAAGGTCAGCCCGATACCCGTGCCGTGGGTTTTGGTGGTGAAGAATGGTTCGAAGATTTCATCCTGGCTCATATCGCGGATGCCGCCACCGGTGTCCGATATCTTAAGGCTCACCCATCCTGGCCTATTCGTTGTCGGCTCTGTGGTCAATGTCAGTTTCCTCTTCCCATCTGTTCCAGACATAGCCTCTATGGCGTTGAGCAAGATGTTGATCACCACCTGGCGTATCCATGCCGGATCCATGGAAACGTTGTCTATATCTCTGGACAAATCCAGAACCGTCTCCACATGGTTTTCATTCAGGATTCGCCAGTAGAAGTTGATCGCCTCCTCCACGATCCCGTTCAGGTCGGCGCTTTCTATATGCATGCTCACACCCTTGGAGATATCCAGGGAGTTGCGCAACATCTTCTCCAGGCGCTCCACCTCGCCTATGATGATCTTGACGTATCGGGTAGACTCTTCCCTGTCCAGATCATGGTTCTGCAGCCGCCGGGCGAAGCCACCGATGGAGACCAGGGGTGTTTTTATCTCGTGGGCCATCTCCGCGGCCACTTCCCCCAGGGTGCTCATTCGCTCCACCCGAGCCATCTGGGTTTCCAGCCGGATCAGCTCTTTGCTCATCGTGGAAAGCCTCTCCATCAGGCGGATGTTCTCTATGGCCCAGGCGGCCGGAGCGGCGAACCGGACCAGAAGTTTCATGTCGCTTTCGGAAATTGTCTTTTGGTCATACTTGTTATCCACCAGTATGGCCCCCTGCACATTGTCCTTGGCGATCAAGGGGATCAGGGCGAAATGGTCGCAACCCACCACCTTGTACAGCTCCCGGTCGGAGTCGTTGATATCACCCATTCCCTTAACCAGGATCGCCTTTTTGTCCATCACCACGGAGCGGACAATGTCCCCGGCGCCATGCCCGGTCACCGGCAGACGGACCGACCGCGCTTTTTCGTCGAAGCTGGAGATGGGGGCGCCATCCGGTTTGCGCTCCAGCAGCCAGCTCACCAGTTCTTCGTTGGGGCGGCTGTCCGGCTTGCTCCATATCCTGCCGGCGTCCTCCGCAGAGTCCGGCCCCATGCCGATCATCCCCTGCAATAGCCCGGTTCTCTCGTTGACCAGAAACAAAATGGCCCTGTTAAAGCCCAACCCGGCGCCCACCGTGACACAGGAGAGAATAACCCGCAGCAGGTCGTCGAGGCTGATGGCCCGTTGCATGGCCATCGACAGCTGGAACAGGATGGAAAGCTCCCGCACGTTGTTGCGGTTCTCCACCAGGGTTTCCTCCAGCATCCTGTGAGTTCGGGCGCGAATCAGCGCCTGGGTGGTGGTCTGCGCCAGATCTTTGAAAGCCTTTATCTCCTCGCCGGTAAATGCCGTGTAATATCCGTCTTTGGGGGTCTTGCGGTCCGCCATCACCGCCACGCCGATCGATTTATTTTCAAAAACCATCGGCGCCAGTGTCATAGAGGCCCGGGCCGAGGCGGAGAGCCCCTTGAACTCTTCGTGGGCATAGACATCGGGGATATTGATCACCTCACGGGTTTTTAACGCCTTTTCCACCGCCAGGTAGATAATTCCAGGGGCGTCTATGCCCTGCCCAGACAAGGTCTTTACCACGGGCCTATCCCCTTCCACCAGCCATATGGAGCACGCTCTGGCGCCGATCAGGTTTCGGACACAGTCGCCGGTGTAGGAGAGAATGAGGTCGGGATTGTTGGTGGCGTTGATCAGCCGGGCCGTATTGTTGAGCTCAGACAAGGCCTCAGCCTTCTCCACCTGCCGCTCAAAATCCCTGGCGGCGCGGATGGCGCCAGAAACTTTTCCAGCGACCTTCTCCAGGGTGAGGGCGTCCTCCTCCGCGTTCCCTTCCCCATGATGTCGCTGAATATAAAGGACACCTACAAAATCCCCGTCCTCGTCTATTATCGGTGCGGCCGCCAGGCTGGCGGCTCGGTCTTCCCCCGCTTCCGGAACGAAGTAAAAATCAGGATCGTCACCAGCCACAGGCAAGGCCACGGGACGCCGCTCCCTCGCCACTCTCCAACAGACTCCACGATCCTTTGGCAGGCGAATTGCGTTCACCGCCGTCTGGGTCAGCCCCTGGGCGGATTTGAGGGAGAGAACCTGTCCCTGCTCATCCATCATCATCAGGGCGCACACATCGGCGCACATATCGTCCCGAGTCTTTCGGGTCACCTGATCCAGCATGGTGGCAAGGTCCAGGCGCTTGCGCGATATCTGGCCGATCAGAAGTATGTTGTCTTCTTCTGTCATTAATCACTCAAGTCCGCGGCAAGGCGGTATAGTTTGTGATACATCTTGGCCGAATGAATCCAGGAATTGTCCTCCTGCATTCCCATTCTCACCATTTTATTCCATTTTTCCCGTTTCGCTAAGTAAAACTCCATAGCTTCCAGCGATTTGGAAAGAAGCGCAGCCTCCGAATATTCCTCGTACTTAAAGCCGTTACCCTCCTCCGTGGTCAGGTCGAACTGACGCACCGTGTCGTTGAGCCCCCCTGTGGCGCGCACCAGTGGCGCCGTGCCGTAGGCCAAGGCGTACATCTGGGTCAGCCCGCACGGCTCGTAACGGGAGGGAACCAGCAATATATCCGCGCCAGCCTGGATGCGATGGGAAAACCTCTCGTCATAGCCTATCGTCACAGAGGCGCGCGCGCCGCTGGAGGATGCGATTTTCAGAAACCGACGCTCCAGCTCTTTGTCTCCAGAGCCGAGCAAAACGAATCGCCCCCCTTTAGCCAGGATAGATTTCAGACAACCTGCCAAAAGCTCCATCCCCTTCCCGTCCGCCAGCCGACTGACCACCGCCAGCAATGGTCCATCGCCAGGCGCCAGGTTCAGCTCTTCGCATAGCGCCGCCTTGCATTCCGCTTTTCCCTTCATCTCTTTATGGTTGAACCGGCTTTGGATCAGCTTGTCCGTAGCGGGATTCCACTCATCCATATCAATGCCGTTGAGAACGCCATGCACCCGGTCCGCCCGGTGACGAAGCAGCCCATCCAGGCCGAATCCCCCATCCGGCTCCATGATTTCCTTGGCGTAGGTGGGGGAGACGGTGGTGATGATATCCGCGAAAATCAATCCCGCCTTCAACAGGTTGATATGACCATAGCTCTCCAGTCCGCCAGGATGGAAATGATCCCAGCTGATCCCCAAAAGATGCCATTGGCTGGGATGAAACCGTCCTTGATACCCCATGTTGTGGATGGTGATCAGGCTGCCGGTCTTATCAAAAAAAGGAACTCCCACGTATATGGTCTTCAGGTAGGCGGGGATCAGGCCTGTCTGCCAGTCGTTGCAGTGGATGACATCGGGCGGGCGGCCCGAGGCTAAAAGAGTTTCCAGCACAGCCCTGCAGAAAAAGGCGAAACGCTCCAGGTTATCCGGATAGTCATGCCCGGCATGGTCCAGATATACCCCGTCGCGGCCAAAATAATGCTCCTGCTCAATGAACCACACCTCCAGCCCTTTGGAAGGGCGGATCATATAGGCCGAGCCTTCCATGATTCTGGCGGAAACCGGGACGCTGAACTTTACGCCTTTGGCGGGTATCTTGAACTTTTTGCGGTCGATCGATTTATACAGAGGGATGAAAAGCCGAACCTTGCTCCCCGCCTGGGCCATGGCCCGAGGAAGCGCGCCAGCCACATCCGCCAATCCGCCGGTCTTCACCCATGGCCACGCCTCCGAGGAAACTATCACCACCTCCGTGGGCTTTTTACTCTTCCCAGGTTTGGTCGCTTTTTTGGTCCCAGCCGTTTTTTCTTTTTTACTCATTTTCCATAGCCTTGCGCATCCTGGCGGCGGCGATTTCTGGTGGAACGGAATTTATATGAAATCCGGAGCCCCATTCGAACCCGGCCGCTCTGGCCATCACCGGGATTATTTCCATATGCCAGTGAAACGCATCCTCATGACCGGGAGCAAATGGGGCAGTGTGCAGGACCAGGTTATATGGTGGATTGTCGAACATATCCGCCAGCGCGGCCAACAGGTCCACCAACAATGAGGAGAAGGCTTCTATCTGCTCCGGGGAGGAATCCTCGAATCCACTCGCATGCCGCATCGGCATAATCATCGCCTCATATGGAAAACGGGAAGCGTATGGCGCCAGCGCCGCCACCCCCTCCCTGGCGGCGATCAACCTTTCCCCGCTGTCTCCTTCCATGCGAAGGATGCGGCAATATACGCATTCTCCAGTTTTTATCCTGTGGTTGGCCGCCCCGGCCAGCTCCTCCCCCAATGTGCGGGAAACCACCGGCATGGCGATAAGCTGGCTGTGGGAGTGGGCCAGGGAGGCGCCAGACTCGCGTCCATGGTTCTTGAAATATTGGGCGCAGGCCATGGCCGGGTCCTTTTTGATATCCAGCAGCCGGGCCTTCAGGGCGTGGTAGATGTCGGCCGCCCGGGCCTTGTTCATGTCGCTCAGTCGCCCGGAGTGGTGGGGAGTTTCTATGATCACCTCGTGGTAACCCACCCCGTCTAACCGCTGGTACAGCCCCCCGCTTTGGAGATCATCCGAACCGGTGTCAAAGGAGCCGTCGGCCAGCTGGAGGCTGCTGGCATCGGCCAGTTCGGGACTGGCTATGGTCAACGCGGGGAACTTGTTGGGTACCACCCGGAGAGACCAGCCGGGGCCGTTGGGTGAGGCGCCAGGCTGCCGAATAGCGAATAACTCCGGGGGTGTGGCGGCTTCCTGTCCCTCACAGAAAGGGCAATATGTATCTGGTTTATCCGGGGCGACGTGAAAGGTGTCCATCGGCCTGGAGGCTCGTTCGCTGCTGATGATTACCCAGCGATTCAGAACCGGATCTTTTCGAAGCTCTCTCATGGGTTCTCCCTTTGCATGAATCGTAGATTGGCAGGTGGACCGTGTCAAACTACGATT